>CAZJXN010000032.1:0-12860 GCA_964549655.1 uncultured Saprospiraceae bacterium | reverse complement strand
GCCTGAATTAATGGTGAGGTTTCTTACTCCATTATTAAAACACTGTGCCACATCATAACCAGTTTGTATAATTGGCTTCAAGGTATCTTCACTTCCAAACCCAGGGCAGCTATCTTTTAGTTTGATGATAACTCCAGACTTAGATTGTCCCTGTAAAATACAATAAGAAGGTAAATTCGGGTTGCCTGGTCGTTTGTCATTAAGAGGCCACACCAGAGTATTGGAAACCAGGTAAGTACCGTTAGGCAAATAAATCGTTTTACCGGAAGCGTAACGTGCACTGGAATCAATCGCCATTTGAATAGCTGTGGTGGCATCACCAATGCCGTCATTTGGTGCGTTGAAAGGCGGCTTGGTTACATCAAGATAAGCAAGTCCTTCGGCAGCAGCCGGAAAAACTACATTCTGTGCCTGCAAACCAGTTATGCTGTAGTACAGCAGGCAAATGAGGAGGAACGTTTTGGAATTCACGATTATATTGTTTAATTTTGAAAAGAAAAAATTCTACATAAACATTTCCGTTGAACTGCACGAGGGTGCATTTCAAAACTTCGCATCAAGCCGCCTAGATTAAGTGTTGTTCGTTAATATGAGGTCGTGTAGAGAAGGTATGCCAAGGGATGTCGCCCTTGCACACGCGCAAGATGAGTATGTTATTAGCATCGGCAACGGTCTATTGTTGCTCGTCTTTTTTGAGGCGATGATGCGCCAGTGATTTCCGTCCAAATGCCACTAAGGGCGTCTTCGCACCGGGCTGAATATTCTACTTTTGTCGTCTTTTTACTTTACGCTAATTTAGGGTGATTTTGAAATGCACGCTACCACTAATATGTTCTATTGTTGTACTAAATTGACTATTGGCAGTTTTTGCTTTAAATTGGAGGCGGCAAATTGTTTGTAAAAAGAGCTTGTTGAAAAATTAAAATTTAATTTTCGGATAAAAAATTATAATAATTTGGGAAATCGCCTAAAGTATCTGTGCTTCGGAACTTTGTACGGTTTGTATCGTAATCTTTGGAAGATCAGCGCAAGAGATTACACCATTTTAGATACCAGATACCAGACCGCATTGAAAAACAAAGAGACCAGCCTAGTAAAAAAGAGGTTGGTGCGCCTCTATAGGCGGCTCAAAAGTGTAATAAACACTCGCCGACTTTGTATGCCAGGATGGACAGTGGCTTCACTTTACCGAGCATAGATGATGAGTGCTATTCCAATAAGATACAGCAATAACATGAGGTTCAAAGAAGTACGCACTACTTTTGGTGCATCTTTAAATTCTTTCCAAACGAATATACCCCAAACTGCGGCTACGATAGTTGCCCCCTGACCTAGTCCATAAGAAATGGCGATGCCTGCTTTACCAGATGCAATAATGCTAAAGCTCATACCGATACACCAGATAATGCCGCCGACGATGCCGGTGAGATGATTGCGAAAACTTCCTTTGAAATAATCGGTATAAGTTACTGGTATACCAGTAAATGGTTTTCGCATGATGTACGTATTGAAAATAAAATTGCTAAATAAAATGCCCGCCGCAAAAAATACGATTGCAGTGTAAGGACTTAATTTGCCGGGTTCCGGTAAAGTGAAATCACTGAACATTGCCTTCGCCACAAAACGATAAAAGAAAGCCATCAGCAATCCGGCTACAACCGACAATATCAATCCTTTGGTAGAAGGAACGGTATTACCAGTTGACATTTTTTTATATGCCCTGGCATTCAGGATGATGGCAATCGCGATGAGTGCTACCCCCGAAAAAAGAAAGGTGGCATTGCCGGTTGGCGCATCCATATAGTTTACTAACACCCCCAACACCAATGCAATACCAATGCCTACGGGAAATGCCACGGACATACCAGCAATCGCAATAGCCGCTACTAACAAAATATTGGCTGCATTGAAAATCACCCCCCCCATCACCGCCGACCATATATTGTTACTATCCGCCTGATTTATATCCTCTAAAAAACTTCTTCCCTGTTGCCCATTGCTACCTAAAGTAAATGCAAAAATCAAAGCAAGCAATAAAATACCAATTACATAATCCCAGTAAAATAATTCGAATCGCCAGTTTTTTGCAGCCAGTTTTTGGGTATTCGCCCAAGAACCCCAGCAAAACATGGTGATGATGCAAAATAAAACGGCGGAGGTATAACTTTCTATGATAAACATATCATAATGATTTGATAGATTACTGAATTTTATTTTTTAGAATTATGCGAATGTACATTTATCCCATCCACTGGGTTACCAGAATAAATGATTGCTTCCACATATTTTATTGGAATTTCTTCCAAAGGATTGAGTATTTTGAATCGTACGGTATGCGTGCCTTTGGGCAAATCATATTTCCAGCACAATTCATGGCGGCGGGCAAGAAAAGTAGCAGGTAATTTGGGCGATTCAATCAATTGACCGTCCACATACAACTCCGCATTAAACACATGAGCTGTAATTTTATCCCATGAATAAGTATCAGATTTTAGCACAAAGCCGGTACCGGTGAACTCAAAACTTGCTTCTGTTTTATCATCTGACCATTTCACCTGTTTTTTTTCAGTTGGGTACACCCCCTCAAAACTCTTTTCATATTTTACCGGCTTTGGTATTTGCGTTTTTATCATGATATTATTGCCGCTTATTTGTCCACCATTTAGTTCAATGTTTTTTAAAGCGTGCTTAAACCCAATTTCATATACCTCGAGCAGGTTCATGGTGGTGTATTTAAAATCAATTGCTTCCCCCTCTTTCAAACCCATTTTCCAATATGCGGGAATGTTGCTGTAGCCCAGCATCGTACCCAGTATGCCTGCGGCGGAGGAGGGGTTGCAGTCGGCATCCTGACCGCATCGGGTGGCAATTTCCAGGGTTTTTGTATAATCTTTATTACCATATAACAGCCCGATTACAACATAAGCAGCATTTACAGTGGCATCTATGTTGAAGGGAGCAAACACTCCATCGGGGCAACCAATATCATCCGCCCATTTCTTTTGCACTTCCATCCAGGTGCTTTTCCAGTCAGTCGGGTATTTTTTATGCCATTTAATTACATCGCTCATACATTTGTAAAAATTACTCTGCGGAGGTATGGTTTTCAGGGCATTTTCAACCACATAATTCATATCATCAGATACAAATGCAAGCGAATACATAGCGCCCATATAAACGCCGCCATACCAGCCATCGCCATAGTTCATGATATGACCAATCTTATCACTGATGGCAGATGCGGTGTTGGGCATACCCGGACTCATTAATCCCGAAAAATCGCTTTCAATCTGATAGTCAATGCAATCTGCATGCGGATTATTTTTCCAATGTCCACTTTGGGGTGCTTTAATGCCCTGCTGAATATTGTAACGCGCTGCCTGATTGGCATGCCACAACCAATAGCCGGCATTGGCAAAGGCATTGGCAAAAGAATCTACAGGGGCATCCATTCCATATTTTTCAAAAATATCGACGAATGTAATATCCATGTAAAGGTCATCATACAATCCGGGCAGATTAATCATATTTTCTTTAATAAGACCCTCATGCCACATAAGCGGCTGATAGTCGCCGATAAAAGTTCCCTGAAACCTGAATTCATAAGGACCACCGAAGGTTACGCCAATGGTTTGCCCAGCCCAGCCGCCTTTTATTTTATCATGAAGTTTTTCTTTTGTAAGAACAAAAGTTTTTGACTGTGCAAAAGCGGATGCAATCAGTAATACTACATTCAACGTGAGGAATATTTTTTTCATGATTTTACGGATAAATTGATGAATAAAAATGGAATTGCCATATTGTTTTATTATGCAGGGTTACAACTAAGTATGAAGACAAAAATAAGTTTAACCACAAAGACACCAGGGTTTTCACCAGGTTCACAAGCACAACCCTTTGTGCGCTTTGTGTAGAACTTCGTGCGCCTTGTGTTTAAAATTTAAAGTTACTAGTGTCCTTTTACTTATTCATATTTAACTTTTGTACCGCCACCGTCACTTGAGCTATAAGCTGCTTCCACCACTTGCATGGTTTTGTAAGCACTGCTTACGGAGTTCACCAGTTCTGTTGATGAGCCTTCGACATAGCATAACAGGTTTGCCATTGAACCAATGAAAGCATCTGGAAACCATTTGGTTTCAAACTGTATAGGTATCCATTCCGGTTCTTTTCCTTCTTCCAAAATGGCATGTTCAAAACTATCCTCCACGCCATGAGGGTAATTGATATTGGTTCCTACCGTTGTTTTTATGGCTCCCTTTGTTCCCTCCCATTTAATAAAAGACTCTTGGTGCTTTAGTCCAAACTCATGTCCATGATTCGTATTGATATGCGCCTTGATGATGTTATCATATTCCAGTATAATAATGGAACGGGTGGAAGCCAGTTGCATCATTTTAGGATGCTTCAGTGTTTTGGCATAAACGCCGACGGGGTCGCTAAAAAAATGCCGTAATAAATCAATGTAATGGATACTGTGATATAATATTTCCATGCGGGGAATATCAAACAGGAATTTCCATAAATGCCAGGGGTGATAAATGTTCATGCGTATCTCCATATCATGCAACTCACCAATAAGCCCTGCATCTATCATGTTTTTAGCCGCCAGGACGGCAGGCATAAATCGCCATTGAAAATTCATGGCTGCGGTAAAATTTTTTCTGTTACACAACTGCATAATAGCAGTGGCTTCTTCTATGGTTTCGCCCATTGGTTTTTGCATCAGCACCACTGCTTTATCAGGAAGTTGTTTCAATACTTGTTTCAATGCAGAAGCAGGCACTGCTATATCATACACGATATCAGCAGGGGCATTTTCTATCATTTGATGTAAGGAATCAAAAATATTTTCAATGGGAAATTTTGCAGCCAGATTGTCAGCCTTCGCAATATCAGGGTCATAAATGCCAAATAACTTCCAGTTTGCCTTTGTATAGGCGGGTAAGTGCGCATCATGCACAATACCACCTGCGCCTATGATAGCAATAGGACGAGGGTGTGCCGGCATTGGAATCGCATAATTGATTTCGAGTTTATTTTTCATCTATAACAAGCAAACGATAATTAAAAATAAAATTAATCCACTTTTCTGATACCATTATGGTTTCATCCGCTTCTTTATGAAAAGTATTATTGCGTCACATTAAAAGTAATACCGTGCCAGTCGTCTGTCCTGAATGGGGTGGCGGGCAGCCCATCTTTATTATAAAGGTTTCCATCGGGGCTATTTCCCCAGTTGTACCGAACCGCAACGGGTTTCAAAACTTTATCGCAGGTAAGTATCACTTCCTTATTTTTAATATCGCCTTTAGCCCAGTAAAATTTTTTATCCGCTCCGGCTATTGCAAATCCCTTTACATATCCATACCGGTCTTTTACAAATAAACCCGTTTTTGCGTTGGTAAATTTTATAAGCACTTCATTTCCATTTATTATCATGGAAGCATATTCAGGTCCCGAACTTACAATATTATCATTCTCATAAGCAATTTTTTGGGCAGCCAATGCTAATCTTTTGCCAACATCCTGTTTATTAGCAGGATGAATATTATCAGGATTTCCGATATCAATCGTAACTGCCATACCGGTTTTTGGTAAGGATAAAGTCATGGTTTGCGCCTCCCGCAGTTCAGCCCATTCATAATCAGCAGGCTCCTCCTGGTCGTGCATGAAAGCGGAAAGTTGTACAAAGAGGAATGGAAAATCATAGCCCCATTTACTGCGCCAGCAGCGTATCATGGTTGGAAAAAGCGCACGGTATTGGTAAGCCCTGAAAACATTTGCTTCGCCCTGATACCAGATAGCACCTTTGATAGCGTAGGGCGCCAGCGGGTAAATCATGGAATTATATAATGCAGCTAAAGAATTTTCGCCAAAAATGGTGACCGGTTTGTCTGGCACATTGCTTACATCTGGACCTATTTGATACGACCATTCACCTGCTAATGATATTTTCTTATTTACCGTTTTTAAAAACAAATCTTCCGGCTTTCCATCAATACCTCCGCCACCAATTAAATCCAATACCCTTACCAAAATGGAATTATAACCTACCTTTACAAGCCGTCCAGGGATTTTATAAACACGGCGGGCATAGTGAGGGCTGGTGCCTCCGATTTTTTCGCCATTGAACCAAGTGCTGTCCACATCATCCACCATCGCCAAATGCAACGTTATCGGTTTGCCTGCTTCTGATTTTGGAATGAATACTTTTTTGTGCAGCCACAGCACCCCATCAAATTTTGATAATTCCGGCGTACTATTTTCCCACAGCGCGGGCAATTTCATTTTGGGATTATCATCGGCAAGCAACCTGCGTCTTTCAGCCGTGCCATACATCGGGTCAAGCGTGGTATATTTTTGTTGCCAAACGGTAAGTTCCTCATCCAACCTTTTTTTAAATTGTTCAAGCGTGGGCGTTGCTTCCTGGCTTTCAACTTTTTTTTGGAACTCCCGAAATTTTTTTAATGAATCAAGACTTATCCATGCTTCTATTTGCGTGCCGCCCCAGTCGGCAGTAATTAATCCGATGGGTACGTTGTAGCGTTGGTAAAGTTCTCTTCCAAAAAAATAGGCAGTGGCTGAAAATTCTGTAACGGTAGCAGGGTTACAAATTTTCCAGCCATCACTTTGTACGGTATCAAGGGCTGTAATGGAAGATATATTTTTTACATCAAATAAACGGATGAGCGGATAATTACCATTCTTTATTTCCTGTTCAAAATTATTAATGTTTTGATTTAAATGCCACTCCATATTTGACTGCCCGGATGCCAGCCATACCTCCCCAATTAAAATATCATGAATGGTAATCGTGTTTTTGCCGTTGATGGTCATTACGAAAGGTCCGCCTGCTTCCATGGGCGGTAGTTGCGTATTCCATTTACCATCCTTTGTGGTTATTATATTATATTGTTTATTATTGAATGTAATTGTGATTTTTTCGTCGGGGTCAGCCCAACCCCAGAGCGGGAGCGGCACGCCCCTTTGTAATACCATGTGATTGCTCACCAATTTTGGCAGACGTACATTAGCTAATAAAGTATTTTGAAAAATAACGAGTAGGATTATTGCAAGAAAAATTTTCCTTTTTTTTCCTTTTTTTAATAATGCTAGATAATGTTTCTGCATGATTGCGGTTTTTGAAAATTTGTTTTAAACAACGGGATACAATATAATGAGTTAATTTACAGTATTTTACACTTGCGTTTGCTACTGCCAGTACCATGTTAATTGGAACGCGGACAACACGGATGAACGCGGATTTTTTTATACATAAATTCTTGTTACAATGTGCTAAATATAATGTAAAATATTTTTTGTAGTACTTTTCTTACTTGCACTTTTGGCAGCTCGCGTCCCATCAATTGGAACGTGGACAACACGGATTTAGCAGATTGACACCGTTTTTATCATAAATAAACTTATTTTACAGTGTACTGAAAGCACCCTTTTTTCATAATCGGGATAAACGGGCTAATAATATTTTAATCTAATCCAAATGCCACAAAGCTTTCTCCTTTAGGCGCCCCCAACTTATCACCGCCACATGCAATAACAATATACTGTTTACCTTTTACTGCATAAGTAGCGGGCGTAGCGAAACCTGCAGCAGGTAATGCTGTAAACCATAATAATTTTCCGGTTTTCTTATCGTAAATCCGTAACATTTTATCTTTTGTGCCAGCAATAATTAATAAGCCACCTGCGGTTATTACTGGACCTCCATAACTTTCAGAACCGGTATCGGTAATCCCCTGCTCCGTCAACTCCGGGTATTCACCAAACGGAATTTTCCACACATATTCACCCGTATTTAAGTCAATGGCATTTAAGGTGCCCCAAGGGGGACGGATGGCTGGGAAACCTTTGCTGTCTAAAAACTTGCCGTATTTTGTAATTCGGTAGGGAACAGTTGTTTTTTGAGTTGGCTTATTTAGCATACCCACTTCTTTTGAAGCAACCGGCGGTTTTGTATTATTGAGGTAAGCAATTACTGCATCTCTTTCTGCATTTGAAATATGAGCAAAGCCGGGCATCATATTTTTACCACTAGTAATAATGTTTTTAATAAAATCATTACTACGTTTCTTGCCAATGTCAATTAACGAAGGGAAACTGCTGGCGGCAATACCCTTTCGGTCTTTTCCATGACAAGCCGCACAATTATTTAGGTATATTTCTTCTCCTGAAAGAATTTGGGTGGGAAGCTTTGTTGTTTCAATCGTATCCAACGCAACCAGCCATGCCATTTCATTACTATTCACATATAATATTCCATCGGGGTCTGCTGCCGCTCCGCCCCATTCAGCGCCTCCGTCAAAACCGGGAAAGATAATCGTTCCTCTTTTGCTGTGCGGTGTAAATGGTCCTTCATAGCGGCTTGCCTTTAACGTTTTTACAAGTTCATTATAATTTTCAGCCAGTGGATTTATATCATCGGTAGTAAGAGTTTGCCGTGCAAAGGGAGCCGGTTTCAAAGGAAAAGGTTGCGTGGGCGAGGCTTCCTCTCCCAGCAAATCGGAGGGCGGAACTTTTCTTTCTTCAATGGGAAATAAGGGCTTGCCGGTGGCTCGTTCAAACACAAACACATAACCCTGCTTGGTAACCTGTACGACCGCATCTACTTTTTTTCCATTTCTGTTGAGTGTTATCAGATTGGGTGGAGCTGGCGGGTCACGGTCTAAAATATCATGATGCACCATTTGATAATGCCAGATACGTTTGCCAGTGTTTGCATCCAATGCTATCAGGCAGTTGGCAAAAAGATTTTCGCCTTTTCGATTGCCGCCATAATAATCGGCTGCAGCTGAACCGGTGGGAACAAATACAATGCCTCGTTTCCTATCAATCGCCATGCCTGCCCAATTATTGGCGCTTCCCACATCGGGGTTTTTGTAAGCATCTGGCGACCAGGTATCATAGCCATATTCATTGGGCAGCGGAATGGTATGGAATACCCATTGCAACTTTCCGGTTTTTATATTAAAAGCCTGGATGTGTCCAAGTGCAGGGTCGGTTCCATCCGAAGTTCTCAACGGCATAATAATTACATCATTAAAAACAATACCTGGGGTATTGCTAACCACAAAACGGTCTTTTGATAAATCGCCTAAGCCAGTCTTGAGGCTCACCCTGCCATTTTCTCCAAAAGTCTTTAATAATGAACCCGTTTTTGCATCCAATGCATATAACCATTCACCGGATGTAAATAATATACGCTTATCATTACTTTCTTCCCAATAAACAACTCCACGGCTGTTATTATACAGCACGGCACCATCTCCCCCCCAGCGCCATATTTTCTTACCGGTGGCTGCATCCAGCGCAAATGGCTGTAAGGAGGCGGTAATGCTATATAAAATATCGTCAACAATAATGGGATTGCATTGCATTTGACCGGAATCTCTGGTATCATAACGCCACACCATTTTAAGCCTGCTTACATTGGAAACATTGATTTGGGTGAGTGTTGAATAGTGGTTGCGGTCAGGACCGCCCAGATACTCCCTCCACTCGTTTTGCGCAGCAAGGGAAGGGGCATTTTGAGGGAGGAAGAAAAATACAACTCCTGCAAGTACAAGGAGAAAAGGTATTAATAATAGGAGTGCTTTTTTTGACATTCGATTTCTATTTTTTCTTTCTCTTGTTTTTTTTTAATATTTTATCAATCATACACCCTTTAGAAATTTTTAAAACACGACATTTTTATTTCGATTGTATCATTATTAGTTTGTATATCTTTTCGGCATTGGTATAAAATATTTTTTTCATTACATCGTACCCGTATGGTTCAAGTGTTTCAAATAAAGCAGTTATCCATTTTTCATAAGAACCTGCGAGGGTTACTACGGGCCAATCGCCACCAAACATCAGGCGGTCTTCGCCAAATACTTCCACTGCGTAAGTAATGTAGGGGGCTAAGGTCTGGGTACTCCAGCTACTGTTATGTGCTTCTACGGGCAAACCCGAAATTTTCGCCACAGTATTGGGGAAGGCAGCCAGTGCGGTTATATCTTTTTTAAACTGCTCAAAAGCATGATGCCTTATGGCGGGCTTTGCCAGATGGTCAATAATAAACAGCGTGTCGGGGCATTGCTGTATCATGTTAAGAGAATGGGGTACAGCATGGGGTTTAATACTTATATCAAAACTAAAGCCATAAGAGGGTAACATATTTAGCGCTTCAATAAATGGCGATGAATAACAAAGCGAAGGCTCGTCATCATACATTCTTCTTACACCTTTTACATATTGGTTGGCAGCAAGGGAGTCCAATATTTCTTTTACCGCCATACCCTGCTCCATCGGGGCATAAGCTACTATGCCTTTTATACGGGGGTCTGTAGCTATTTGTTCCATTATAAACTGCACTTCGTTCAGGCATTGTTCGGGCAAGCATTCGCATTGCACAAACACCATTTTTTCAATGGTAAAAGAAGCGGTTTGCTGCCGATAATCGTCTGTAAGAAATGTTTTTTTTATAGCCGACACTTCATCCAACCACGGATAAGCCAGCCTGCTAATATCCCAAAGATGAAGATGGGCGTCAATCACCGGAAAAGTATTCATCCTATTCATCAAACATTTAAAATAATAATGACTTATACGTTATTCGTTCCCTACTGAAATTCATCGGTAATGCATCCTTTTGATGCGGAAGATACACTTTGGCTGTATTTATACAAAATGCCCTGTTTGTATCGTGGCTCCGGCTGCTTCCACTGCAACCTTCGGTTAGCCACTTCTTGACTATCTATTTGAACATCAATTGTACTGCCGGTTTCCGTCGTATCAATCCTGATAATATCACCATCTTTTACCAGTGCAATCATCCCGCCATCATACGCTTCGGGTGTAATATGACCTATTACGAAACCATGCGTGCCACCGCTAAACCTGCCGTCGGTAATGATAGCCACACTATTGCCTAATCCAGCGCCCATAATAGCGGCTGTAACCTTCAGCATTTCAGGCATACCCGGTCCGCCCTTTGGTCCTTCGTATCTTATTACAATCACATCGCCTTGGACAATCTCCTTGTTTTCAATCGCATTAATTGCCGAAAACTCATCATTAAAAACCTTGGCAGTTCCTTCAAATTTTTCCCCTTCTTTTCCGGTGATTTTAGCCACGGCACCTTCAGGTGCAATGTTGCCATATAAAATTTTAAGATGTCCCGTTGATTTCAAGGGTTGGTCTAAAGGGGCAAGTATGTTGAAATCTTTGTTTAGCGGGGACACATCTTTCAGGTTTTTCCCTAATGTTTTTCCTGTGACCGTCATACAATCAGCATGTAACAAACCGTAATCAAGCAACACTTTCATTACAGCAGGTGTACCGCCAGCCAGGTGCAGGTCTTCCATGAGGTGTTTTCCACTGGGTTTTAAGTCGGCTAGCAAAGGAGTACAGTTGCCAATGGCAGTAAAATCATCTAAAGTAAGTTCAATATCCAATGCTTTTGCAATTGCAATAAGGTGAATGACTGCATTGGTGGAACCGCCCAGCACCATTACCATTGTTATTGCATTTTCTAAAGATTTTTTAGTAACAATATCTTTTGGCTTCAGGTCACTTTCTAATAATTTGTAAATATACTTACCTGCCTCCAGGCATTCCTTTTGCTTTTCTGCGCTTAATGCGGGGTTGGATGAACTATATGGTAAACTTAATCCAAGTGCTTCAATGGCAACCGCCATCGTATTGGCAGTGTACATTCCACCACAGGCGCCGGCGCCGGGGCAGGCATTCAATAAGATACCCTCAAAATCTTCTTCCGATAGTTTTCCAGCAATTAGCTCCCCATAGGACTCTAAGGTAGAAAGTATATTAATTTTTTTATTCTTATAAATACCAGAATAGATGGTGCCGCCATATATCATAATCGAAGGTCGATTGAGCCTGCACATCGCCATAACCGCACCAGGCATATTTTTATCGCATCCCATAATGGGTATAATCGCATCGTACCACTGGGCACTTGATATGGCTTCGATAGAATCGGCTATAATATCTCTGGATGGCAAGGAGAAGCGCATACCGGTAGTACCCATTGATATAGAATCACTTACGCCAATCGTATTAAAAATAAAACCAACCATTTCGGCTTCTATCACGCCCTGCTTTACAAATTTTGCCAGTTCATTAAGGTGCATATTACATGGGTTGCCCTCAAAACCGGCGCTGCCAATACCTATTTGGGCTTTATTTAAATCCTGCACCGAAAGACCAGCACCATGCAGCATAGCCCTGGAGGAAGGCTGACTTTTGTTTTGTGTTAAAATACGGCTATACCTATTTAAGGATGTATTCATATTATTATCGTTAAGTAAAAAGACATTTTTAAGTTAAAAAAAATATTTTATAAAATATTGATTTTCAGATATTTGTCGCTTGGCTTTCGACTTAAAACTGTCCTATTACTTATGTGCTTTTATACCAGGGCAAATAGGAACCTCGTAAAAATGGGAATGTAAGGCGTTCAGATGAATGCTATGGCAATTTTTTTTATATTACTTTATAAGCAAACGGTCGTTTCATATCGTTGGCTAAATTAAGTGCCGCCGATTGCTGAAACTAATACAACTTGTAAATTCACTAACACTATTTTGATTTTTCGAATTACATAGAATTGAATGCAGCCTCGCATTTTATGGATAAGTGCAGGATTGGTAGTAGCAATACCGGAGATAAAAGATTGTAGACTTGAACTATTTTGACCTTATTTTTTGGATTTTGGATTTTTTTAGTATTTTTATAATTGATATGAACGCCATAATTCAAAAAGTCCCAACTTTTAGCAATACATCGTTTGCCATACAGGAATGGAGTGGTCCCTATTTTAGTGTTCCTTGGCA
>CAZJXN010000031.1:5625-39014 GCA_964549655.1 uncultured Saprospiraceae bacterium | reverse complement strand
TCTTCGTCGGAATATCCTGTAAGAGTAGCTGAATGTAAAGCGGGTGTGCAATATTTACAACAATTTGATGCAAACATAAAAAGTCTGCGCGATGTAACATTTGAATTTTTAGAACAGCATAAAGATGGCATGGATGCTAAAATTTATCGCCGATGTAAATATGTCATTACAGAAAATAAGCGGGTTTTAGAAGCTTGTGAATATTTAGAAAACGGGAATATTGAGAAATTAGGAACGCTTTTGTATGAAACACACACCGGACTGCGCGATGAGTATGAAGTAAGCTGCCCGGAAATTGATTTTCTGGTGGATTTTGCAAAAGATTTTGGCGGCGTAGCAGGGGCGCGTATCATGGGCGGCGGCTTTGGCGGTTGCACGATTAATTTGGTTCAAAAAGAAAAAGTTGATAACTTTATCGAAGCTGCAAAAACGGCATATTTTGAACAGTTTAATATTCAATCCGAACATTATTTGATAGATATTTCGGATGGCACGGATATAATTAGTTGATGTGCCAATTTGCTGATTTGCTAATGCGCTCAGGACTTGAATTTTGATGCCTTTATATCAGCATATCAGCACATCGGCAAATTAATATAATAGCCATTTCAAAAAATACGCCAGCCCGATACCGCAATAATTTCCCAGTGCGAAACCGAGCAAACCCATTGCCATCCCAGAAAAAATCAATTCCCGATTGCCAATTGCAGTAGCGACTTGCCCAACAAACGGCGGACCGTAAATGCCAGCCGTATGTGTAATAATCATCGTATCACGGTCAATATTGAATAAACTACTTAATACAACATTCATAAAAATAGTAGCCGATAAAGCAAAAGCGACAAATGTTATCATATTGCCACCTTCTAATAATATTTGTTTAAAATCCGCGAGCATCCCAACCGCTACACAAAACGCCAGCAGAAAATATTCACCCGTCTCAAACGTCCCTTGCCAGTGCCGAATCGTTTTGGAAAAAGAAGCGGCAATACTTAAAGTATTGAGCAACAGTAAGAGAACCGTAGCTTGCGTTATATTTCCAAAAATAAGCCAGGTAATGCCCAGCGAAAGCGCAACAATACCAATCGTCAATCCAATTCCTTTCAGACTATCTGCCCATTTAAATTGCCCCTTTTCTTGATATAATGATTCTAAGGGATTTGTAACGCCATCAAATTTTCGTAAGAATAAACCAAAAAAATGATGCGCCACCGAAGTGAGAAATAACAAATAAATACCACACGTAAATACATCAGCAGCATTCAACAATACAAAATTGGACTCCTGCGTTTGCAGTGCAATGCCCACCGCTTGCATATTTGCAGTGCCGCCCGTGTACACGCCGTACAGCATTCCCGCTATTTTCCAGATTTCATCTATTCGGTCTTTGAAAAAATAAGCCGCCACGCTCACGCCAATAAAGCCACTCAACGCACAAATAAAAAAGCCAAGCAGCGAACTTTTGGCGTAGCGCATCCAATGTAATAAATTGGTGGAGTAGAGTAGGAGCGGGATGGCAAATAAAATACCAACTTCGCTCAAACTACGCGCCAGTACTCGGTCTACGGGAAAAGGCTGGAACGTAATGATGAGAATACCCGTTGCATAACAAATAACTGCCGGACTCAACCACACGGGAACGTAGCCGCGCCGGGTGAGCCATTTACTAAATAATGGAATGAATAAAATGAACGTAACTTGTAATATTTTAAAAATCATGTAAGTTGATGTGCTAATCCCGCCGCGCGGGACAAGTTATGCCAATAACGCGCTGTTCATTCCCCTATCACCCTATCACCCCATTCACCCCATCACCCAATCTTTACTTTCAAGCCATTTTCATAATCAATTGTCAACAAACAATTTTCAACGGTCGGATTTTCCAGCAGCCAATTTGCCATTGGGTTGGTCACGCTTTGTTCCATGGCACGTTGCAAGGGGCGAGCGCCATAGCGTTCATCGAAGCCAATCCGAGCTAATTGTTCAATCAAATTTTCGGTAAAATGTAAAGTAAGGCGGCGTTTTATAAAACCTTCCCGTTGTTTCAATTCATCTAATTCTTTCTGTGTAATGCGCTCAATATCTGCTTGTTCTAACGGTTTAAATAAAACGACTCCATCAATTCGATTAAAAAACTCCGGTCGAAAGTGTTGTTCAATCGCGGAGAAATACGTTTGCTCCTCGCCGGTCGTTTTTCGAAAGCCTAAAGATGGACGATTAGAAGCGCCCAGATTGGAAGTCATAATGATAATCGTATTACGAAAATTTGTAACCCGTCCGTATGCATCCACGAGAATGCCCTCATCCAGCACGGTGAGCAGCGCGTCAAAAATAGATTCGTCGGCTTTTTCTACCTCATCCAACAATAGCACTGCGAAGGGTCGTTCTCGAATATCTTTCACCAACTGCCCCGCTTCGCGCCCATGCCCAATCAAGCGGCTAATCTGACTCGGATGTTGAAATTCACTCATATCAATGCGAATGAGCGGCGACTTTTGCTGGCCTTTTCCAAAAAAATAATCGGCCAAAGCTTTGGCAGCAGCGGTTTTGCCTACACCTGTCGGACCTGCAAAAATAAGCGTTGCAATCGGTTTGTGCGGATTATTCAAACCCGCTTTATACACTTTCACAATTTCCATCATGCGTTTCACCGCTTCGGGTTGCCCGATGATGCGCTGGTCAAAAAACTGCCGCAATTCTATTTGGTCAAGTATCAAATCATCGCGCAGGAACAATTCCGGCAGACCCGTCTGGCGTACAAAATTGTCAATCACCAGCTTTTTATCAATCTTATTTTCCTGTTTTAATTGCACTTCATTGATACACCGTCCAAAAAATTTAATCCCCTTTCCGGGAAAACTTTCATACGGATAATAGCGCAGCAGCAAGCGATACGCCATAGACAAGGCTTCGCGCTCAATGGTGATGTCCAGATTTTTTTCACTAAAGTCAGCGAGATTTTGAAAGATGGTTTGAATTTTTTTCTCCGGCAATTCTTCCAGATTTATAATTTGAAAATTGGAGACAAAACTCGGCAACAGGCGGCGCATACTTTCTAACTCTTCCGGCGTCGTCTCGCCAATGATTTGCAATTTGAATTGTTGCATGAACGGCAGAAAAAACGCTGCCACGCTATCTTCAGGACCTGAACCGCCTGTTTGCAAGAGTTGAATAATATTTTCGACCCAAAGTACACCGTTCACCGCTGCAAGTTCCTCCACCAGATTTTCGCAAGTTGCTTCCCATTCGCCAAGATACTTAGCACTGGCAGTGATGCGCTGCGGGATAATCCGCCAAAAAGAATGCCCCAACTGTGGGTCTTTGGTGCGTGCCGTAATTTTGCGAATCGCTTGTTTCAGCACCGCACTTTTGCCCACGCCAGGATTGCCCACCACGAGTACATCGGATCGCGTCGAGACAATTTTGTCCACCAGTTCATTTACTTTATCCTCCATTTCCCAAGCCACATCGGGTAAGGGACTCAGTTTTTTGCGAATATTTTTGGGATACGGATAGCGTTCCGTGAGTTCATTGAGCGTCTGGTAAGCGCGTTTGGTGAAGAAGCCTGTCCATTCAAAATAGCGGTCAGCATTGATTTTCAGCAGCACTTCGTCCAACTTCGGCGGTGGATATTGTACCAACTGATACATCTCCTCCGGCTGCATTTGATTCAAATAGCCCGTTGCGAAATGCTGAATGAGCGTGTCCAATTGCTCGGCATCATAATAGTGAAAACGCTGATTCAACAAAGGTAAAATGCACTCAAAATCGCCGAGCGAACTGGCACCATAAATTGCTATCACAGGTACTTGCACAGAATGCGAGAGCGGATACGAACCCCAGCGGTCGGTGTATGCCGGTTTCACCGCAATGGTTACAATTTTTAGTTTAGGTTCCAACAAGTACGTCGGCTCGTACGAATTATATTTTTTATACTGCTTTTGTAAATAATTTCGTAAGGTCGTTTTCACGCTACGCAAGTCTTTATCTACCACTTCATACTCGGTACCTACCAGCAAACCCAGCACGACCTCCGGTTGCAGTTCAAAATATAAAAGCGGATAAGTAACTTTGTCCATAAGCTGGCGTTAAACAATTTAGGCACTGTCCATTTCTCGGCATCAAATGTAAAAAAGTTATTGTAGACCCAATTCGATTAGCAATATTTTATCCAAAACCGAATCATACTATGAAACTACTATTCACGCTTATATTTGCCTTGCTATCCGTTTATAACTATGCCCAGTCCACAACTGAAACTATTCTTGATTCTGCTGAAACGCAAGAAGTAGCGCAATTTAAAGTAAAGCAATTGGCTGATAATCAGCTTTTCATAAAAATGCCTTACGCTGGCAGCCAGTTTTTGCAATCGTTGCGCATGACCTCTACCCAACGCGCGCTGCTCGAACGGGTTGAGTTGATATACACCGATTTTCCCACCGATAATGCCCCACGCCAACGCCAATTGAATAGACATCGAATCACCGCCCTGCGCAAGCGCCTTCCCGAAGTCTCAGAATTGCCAGTAGAAAACTGGGGATTGATCGCTCAAACTGCCTGCCTAACGGAGACCGAAGCTCGCAAATTACCACACGGTTTTTTACTCACTTTCTCCGAGCTGCCCGAGGTGACAGATTTTACCGATGAATCAAATCTCAAAGAACTCACCAAAGGAGACTCTACTGTCCTCAATGCTCTGGCACGCAATACCGAGTGGCGTAAAATGCTGGTTGTTACTGATTTAACGGGTAGTATGTCGCCTTTTACTGCTCAATTGTTGCTGTGGTTTAAACTCGCTCAAAACACGGGTAGGGTAGAGCACATCGTTTTTTTCAACGACGGTGATGGCAAAAGTGACGAATCAAAAGTGTTGGGTAAAACGGGCGGTATTTACCAAATACGGCCCAAAAATTTTGAAGAAATAGCCCGTCTGGCAAATGAAGTGGTGCAAAAAGGCAACGGCGGCGATGAACCAGAAAATAATGTAGAAGCTTTATTATATGGTATCAAAATATGCCCACAATGCGAGGAAGTTATTATGATATCGGACAACTGGGCGACCCCGCGTGATTTGCAATTATTAAAAAAAGTAAATAAACCAGTACGTGTCATTTTGTGCGGTACACAAGAAGGCACCAACGTAGATTATCTCAATCTCGCGCGTGAAACGGGCGGTTCTATTCACACCATCGAGCAGGATATCAATGATTTATTGAATGTAAATGAAGGGCAAGAAATTAATATTGGCAGAGAAACGTTTATTATACGAAATGGAAAATTTGAATTGTTTAAGAAAACGTAACCCAGCCTTCAGGCTGTTCTTTGTACTGGCGAGCTTTAGTCACTGTTTTAAGGTAATTGCTGTTAGCACTCCGAGTGCTAATGGTCAATTATAAATGGTCAATTACTTAGTTAGAGGAATGAAAGCATAGTAATTTTACATAATATTTTTGAACGGCAAGATGTGATCCTGTTTCGAAAACGTCCCGTTTTATCGCTCCATTTAATACCATTCGGATTTTCCACTTTTTTCCAAAGCATTCTTTTAACCTTTCATTCGCAGAAATAATTTAATTTTGTCGGAACACAGATCGTTACCTTTCCCTTCTATTTAAAAGGATAGAAAATGGAGTAAAGCGGTATCTACTATGAAAAAGATTCAATTTTTAGTTGGCAGCAGTATTTTATTGGGCATCGTGGTGCTGGCATATACTTGCGCGTCGCCATCAGGAGCGAGTGTGGCAAGCAAGGAAGAAATAGATTACAACTTTCATATCCGACCTATCTTATCTGATAAATGTTTCAAGTGTCACGGACCCGACGCAGCCCAGCGCAAGGAGGATTTACGGTTAGACACAGAAGAAGGAGCATTCGCGGCACTTAAAGACCAACCCGGACATTTTGCGCTCGTGTCCAATGATTTAGACAAGTCAGAACTTTGGTTGCGCATTACCAGCACGGATACCTCAGAAGTGATGCCGCCGCCCGCGTCCAATTTATCTCTCACCGAAGCGGAAATTGATATCATTGGTAAATGGATTAAACAAGGTGCTAAATACAAACGACATTGGGCATTCATTGCGCCACAAACATCGAAATTGCCTCAAGTAAAAAACCAAAATTGGACGCGCAATGAAATAGATTATTTTGTACTCGCTAAAATGGAAAAACAAGGCTTAAAACCCAATGAAGAAGCGGATAAAGCCCTGTTGCTCAAGCGAGTAGCATTTGACTTGACCGGTTTGCCACCTTCGTTGGAATTACAAGCGCGTTTTTTGAAAGATGAGTCGCCCGAGGCTTATGAAAAAGTGGTGGATGAATTGTTGGCGAGCAAACATTACGGTGAAAAAATGGCGATTCAATGGCTGGATGTAGCGCGTTACGCAGATTCGCACGGCTACCAGGACGATGGTTTGCGCACGATGTGGCCCTGGCGCGATTGGGTCATTCACGCCTTTAATGAAAATTATCCATATGATAAATTCCTGACTTGGCAGTTGGCGGGCGATTTATTGCCAAAGCCAACCAAGGAAATGCTACTGGCAACGGGCTTCAATCGCAATCATAAAATCACGCAGGAAGGCGGCGTTATTGACGAAGAGTATCGTATTGAATATGTCACCGACCGCACCAACACGTTTGGAAAAGCCTTTTTGGGTTTGACGTTTGAATGCGCTAAATGTCACGACCATAAGTACGACCCCATTTCACAAAAAGAATATTACAGCGCGTTTGCCTTTTTTAATCAAGTGCCAGAGAAAGGATTATTTGGATTGTTCGACGATTCATTTGCCGACCCGCCCAATATGAAAATTACAGATGCAGATGTAAAATCTATTTTAAAATTTATAAATAAACAAGATACTTCCTTTGTAGAAGTAATGGTGATGAAAGATTCTATCGGTATTCGCCCCACACGGGTGCTGAACAGAGGCGTGTATGATGCACCAACGGACACGGTCGGTTTTATGATGCCAAAAGCCGTGCTGCCTTATGATACTACCAAGTTTGCACAAAACAGATTGGGATTATCGAAATGGTTGTTGGATGAAAAAAATCCGCTCACGGCGCGCGTGTTTGTCAATCGAGTTTGGCAAGAAATTTTTGGCAGAGGCATTGTAAAAACAGGCGGTGATTTTGGAATGCAAGGTGAATTACCTTCCAATATTGAATTGTTAGACTGGCTCGCGTTGGATTTTCGCAAAAATAATTGGGACATTAAACACTTAATGAAAACGATTGTAATGTCTGCTACCTATCGTCAATCTGCTGTTGTAACAAAATCCAAACTCGCTGCCGACCCAGAGAATATTTATCTGTCTCGTGCGCCGCGCTTGCGCCTTTCGGCGGAGTTGGTGCGCGACCACGTCTTAGCAAGCAGTGGTTTGTTGAATCGAGAAATCGGCGGACCGAGTGTGAAGCCTTACCAACCCGATGGCATTTGGGAAGTCGCAACGTCTGGGCGAGGACTACTTGCGCAATACGTGCAAGATGCCGGCTCGGATTTGTACCGCCGAGGGATGTATACTTTTATCAAGCGCACCGTACCGTCACCGCTTATGCTGCTTTTTGATGCTTCTAATCGCGACCAGTGTGAGGTGCAACGCCCCCGTACCAATACGCCTTTGCAAGCCCTCGCCATGCTGAACGACCCGCACGTATTGGAAGCCTCGCGCGTGTTGGCGGAGCAATTGATGCAAAAATCTACTGCCGTAGAATCTAATATTGACGAGGCTTTCCGGCGTATCGTTTGTAGAAAAGCAAAACCAGAAGAGGCAAAATTATTATTACAATATTATAAGGAAGAATGGAGTCATTTTAATAAAAATCCAACACAAGCGGTGCAAGTATTAAAAGTAGGTGAATTTCCACCGGCAAATATTAAAGACAAAGCGAGTTTGGCAGCGCTGATGCAAGTGATTCAAACGCTGTATAATTTGGAAGAAACGATTATGAAAACATAACCAGTAGGCAGTTTCCAGTGGGCAGTTAGCAGTTTTGCAAATATAAGCAAGCAGAGAATAATCTAATTAAAAATAATAAATCCGAAAAAATCCGCGTCCTCGACCAAGGTCGGGGCGTTCCAATTGTTGCTACGGGGGCAAGTAAGATGAGTTATTAAATAATTGAATCATGTCAAATGAATTTTTGCAACATCGTTTAAATATCAATCGCCGTCATTTTTTAGGGAAATTGAGTTTGGGTATTGGCAGCGTAGCGCTTGGCTCTTTGCTCGTGCCGGGATTGTTCAATGGCGCACAAGGTGATGAAACTGCTTTACCGCTCGGTTTGCCCCATTTTGCACCCAAAGCGAAACGCATTATTTATTTATTTCAAAATGGCGCACCTTCCCAATTAGAAAGTTTTGACTATAAACCGATGTTGCGCAAAATGCACGGGCAGGACTTGCCGGAATCCATCCGCAAAGGGCAACGCTTGACGGGTATGACTTCCGGGCAGGATAAATTTCCATTGGTCGGTTCTAAATTCAACTTTCAACAATACGGAAAATCGGGCGCGTGGATAAGCGAATTATTCCCAAATATTGCCAGCATCGCCGATGACATTTGCATCGTCAAAACCATGCACACCGAAGCCATCAACCACGACCCAGCGTTGACCTTCATGCAGACGGGGGCGCAGCAAGGCAACCGTCCGAGCATGGGCGCATGGCTGAGTTATGGCTTGGGTAGCGAAAATAAAAACCTGCCAAATTTCTGTGTACTGCTCTCTCGCGGACGTGGTAATGGTCAAGGCGTTTATTCTAAACTCTGGACAAACGGCTTTTTGGATAGCATTCACCAAGGCGTACAATTCAGCGCGAGCGAAGACCCAGTTTTGTATTTGAATAACCCAGAAGGCACGGATGCGCCAAGTCGCCGCCGAATGTTAGACAAATTGGCGGAATTGAATTCCATAAACAAAGACGAGTTTGGCGACCCGGAAATCAACACCAAAATCCAACAGTACGAAATGGCGTACCGAATGCAAACGGCGGTGCCAGAATTAACAGATGTAAGTAAAGAACCCGAAAGCATCGTGCGGATGTACGGCGCGGATTGCCTTACGCCGGGCACGTATGCGGCGAATTGTTTGTTGGCGCGAAAATTATCAGAATCGGGCGTTCGTTTTGTACAATTATACCATCAAGGTTGGGACCAGCACGGCAATCTCGTAGGTGAAATGCCTTTGCAAGCGGAAGATGTAGACCGTGCTTCGGCGGCATTAGTTACAGATTTGAAACAGCGTGGTTTGTTGGAGGAAACGCTTGTTATTTGGGGCGGTGAGTTTGGACGTACCAATTATTGTCAGGGCGGCTTATCGGCGGATAATTATGGGCGCGACCACCATCCGCGAGCTTATAGCATTTGGATGGCGGGCGGCGGTGTGAAGCCAGGTATCGTCTATGGCGAAACGGATGAATTTGGTTATAATATTGCAGAAAATCCAGTACACGTCAATGATTTTCATGCAACGGTTTTAAATCTGATGGGATTAGACCATGAAAAATTGATGTTCAAGCACTTGGGTCGTCGCTATCGCTTGACAGATGTAGCGGGGAAAGTCGTGCCGGGTATTATTGCATAGAAAAGTAGGCAGTGTGCAGTAGGCAGTTTACACTAACAACCTTTGCGTTCTTGCGTGAAATAAAAATATGAAACAAGCGAAAACTATCACTACCAATATCGTTTTTGTACTACAAATCCTACTTCTATTTTTGCTACTTTTTGAAGGGCAAGTGCAATTGCCCGTTTGGTTGCAGCCGGTAGGGCGTATGCACCCGTTATTGCTGCATTTGCCGATTGGATTGCTGATTTTACTCGCGTTATTGCCTTTATTGAAACGAGAAATTCCAACAGAATCATTAGACAAATTACAATCTTTTACCTTGCATTTAGCATCGTTGACGGCGGCGTTGACGGCACTGATGGGCTTTTTTTTGGCACAAGAAGAGGGTTACACAGCGGAAGCACTGAAATGGCACAAGTGGTTTGGCGTGGGCGTGAGTTTTTTTACGTATAGTTTATTAGTTTGGCAAAATCGGGCTTCTGAATCCAAAAGTATATTTAATACAGCAGTTTTATTCAATGTAATATTGCTTATCATAGCTGGACATTTGGGTGCAAATATTACACACGGCGAAGATTATATATTGGCTCCGATTCGCACCAAAAAAGTGAAAACCATCACGGCAGATATGCCGATTTATGCGGCAGCGATTCAACCCGTTTTAGAAGAAAAATGCTACAATTGCCATAATGAAAGCAAGGCAAAGGGCAAACTCATTATGACTTCGGTAGAACAACTCCTCACAGGCGGGAAGCACGGACCTGCTTGGGTAGCAGGCAACGCCGACAGTAGTGAAATGATGCAACGCTTATATTTGCCATTAGAAACGAAAGAACACATGCCACCGCAAGGCAAACCGCAACTCACCGATGTAGAAATTCAATTATTACACGCTTGGATTCAATCAGGAGCTAATGTGCGACAAAGTTTAAAAGATGTAAAGAAAACCGATACATTACACGCTTTAGTAAATATAGTTTTTAATAAACAGCAAAAATCAAATCTTCAAACTCCAAATTATACATTCGGATTTGCATCGGAAAAAAAGGTAAAAGAATTCAACACGCCGTTTCGAGCGGTGTATCCCATAGCGATGGGTTCGCCCGCCTTGCATTCAGAGATTTTTGTACGCGCATCCTATCAGCCGCAATTTTTGCAAGAATTAAAAGCCGTGCAGGAACAACTCGTGTCTTTGAATGTAACAAATATGCCCATTGAAGATGCAGATTTGAAATTCATAGGACAGTTTCAAAATTTAGAAAAGTTGATTTTAAATGGTACAAATATTACTGGAAAAACATTAAATGAATTAAAAAATTGCAAAAAATTACATTCACTCGGTCTATCCAGCACGGCGGTGAACTCAGATAAAATGAGCGTTCTAAAAGAGTTTCCAGCTTTAAAAAATGTATTTATTTGGAACACCAGTATTTCACAAGAGGCGTTAGCAGCATTGAAAAAAGAAATGCCCAAGATTCAATTCGATGGCGGTTATGTGCCTGACCAAGCCGAAATATTACAACTCAGCCCGCCAGTGCTTAAAAATAAAACAACTGTACTGGCTAAAAATGAATTGGTTACGTTAGAAAATAAATTGCCAGGTGTGACAATCCGCTACACAACGGATGGAAAAGAGCCGGACAGCCTCACTTCTGCTATTTACAAAGAACCATTTCAATTAAAAGAATATACGATTTTAAAAATTAAAAATTTTAAAGAGAAATGGAAGAGCAGTGCCGTGCGAAGTTTTACCTTATTCCCAAAGGGACATCCGACCGTACGTGCGGAATTGCGGAGCGTGGCAGAACCAGCAATATACAAATCCAAAGGTGTCAGCGTATTATACGATAATAAAAAAGGTGATTTGGACAATGTAAAAAATTCACCTTGGATGGGTTTTCAGTTGGAACCCTTAGATGCCTATTTTTACTTTGGCGAAAAGCCGCCTACGGTACAGGAAGTGACACTCAGTATTGCCAAAAATATAGGTTATCGCGCTTTCCCGCCAGCGAAAATTGAAGTGTGGGGCGGCGCAGATAGCACTAAAATGCAACGATTGGCAGTGCTATCGCCCAAGCAGCCAAAGGATTATGAACCAAACGAGGTCATAGGCATTCGAGTGCCAGTTCCAAAATCCAACTTTCGATGTTATCGTATTGTAGCGTATCCCATTGCTCGCATTCCCGATTGGTATAAAGAAAAAAAGTATAAACCAAGAATATTAGTAGATGAAGTGTTTTTTTATTAAAGTTTTCTATATCGCTACTTTATTTGATTCTCCCTTTATTGTACGGTGGTCAATGTCAATCACTTATTGGTCAGTTTCGTAAAATAAATCGTTGAAAAACAGCTTTTTGATTTGTCGCTCCTTTAGAAACTAATCCTACTCGCACCGCTCTATCCCAAGGAGGAAGATAAGCGCCATCCACCGGCGTGTTATTTACAACTGTATAATTTTTTCCATTAATATTATATAAAAACGTGACATCTTTTCCGTTGCGCACTTGCATCCTCAGGTAAACTTTACTTTTAGGTCGAATCGCTTTACTTGCTATTACACTTATTTTATCATCCTTTACTTGCGTTACTTGTATCGAATCCTTATTTACTAAAACGCTTACCACATTTCTTTCATCACCAATAACCCCCAGCCCAGCCCAAGCATCTGATTCTTTCGTCAACGTTATTACATCCGCTGTATAATTTAAACCATACGTTTTTTGTCCGATAAAAGCACCAGCCGAATTTGATAACCCACTCAATTTCAGCCGCTTACTTTGCATGACATAATTCAAAGGTTGAAATACATTCCACTGCCAGTTATTGGATAATGATTTACCGTTAAAATTATCTGTAATGTTTTTTGCAACTGTTACATCCGGCGTAGTCGGCGCTACAAATTCAATCCAGCCATCGGATGTAAATTTAAATTCGGTGAGCAAACCCTGTCTGCCAGCATACACATCACTCGCCGCATTATAAGCATGATATAAAAAATAAAATTTCCCATCTTTTTCAATAGGCGTGCCATGTCCCGGACATTTCCAGTCTTTATCGCCCACCGATACTGGATTGCCAGCATATTTTTCCCAAGGTCCTAATAATTTTTTAGCTCTTGCAATGCCCGTACCATACGTACACCCGCGCCCACAACACGCCGCCGCTGCATAAAAAGCATAATAATATTCGCCATGCCGTATCATGGAAGCGCCTTCTACTAATTTATTTTCCCAAGCCGCATCTCCTCTGAAAAGCTCTTTTTTCTCGCCAATAAGCTCCGTTCTTGCCTCATTCATTTCCATTGCCCATATCGGGGTCGGCTTGCCCACGCTGTTGCCATCTTCCTTCCATATCATATATAATTTCCCATTTTCATCGCGCATCGGGAAGGCATCAATCGAGCCAACCTCTTGACACATCAGCGTTCCGTGGTCGCGGTAAGGTCCTTCCGGCTTATCTGCACTGGCGACGGCAATACATAAGTTTCCTCCTTTTTTATGCGCTGTGTAATAAATGTACGTTTTTCCATTTTCGTGTGATATTTCCGGTGCCCAAAAGTAATAATCCGCCCAAGCTGGTAATTGCTCAAAAGTGAATCCAGTTATTTTCCAATTGATTAAATCTTTTGATTGTAATAATGGATAAGTAGGCAGCCAATTAGAAGTCGTCGCGCTCGCCCAGTACGTATCGCCAATTTTGACCACCGATGGGTCAGGATAATCGCCGGGCAATACGAGTTGTTGCGCAAAAATTGGAGTGTAAAAACTAAAGCAAATGAATATTATAAAGATAGTTTTCATTGTATTTATTTAGTTGTGATTTTCAAATACGAGTGATAAAGCACCTTATTTTAACCGCATCCTTCGTCAGGACGAAAAAAATTATAATTAATTCTGCTCTATTGTTCAACCATAAAAAATCTTACAAGATCAGTGTACTATTTTTTGCCCGTCAATTGTTTGATTAAATTCGTTTCTTGGATGCGATAAGGTGTGCCATCCGCTCGGAAAATATCATGAAACCAAACGGGCGGCTCTCCATTATACTGCGTCGTCCAGCTATCCCACGGGTAAATGGTTTGCGATTTTCCATTTACAAAACCCCAATTATACATCGCAATATTATATTTTTTAGCTACCAGTAGAGAACTTTCAAACGTGCTGCCATTTGGGCGTGCCATGTATTCGGTGCAGAGAATCGGTTTGTCATATCGTTGCAGCCATTTGATACGTTTTTCGAGTTCTGCGGCATTATCATAATTGTGAAAAGATATGATATCTGATTCTTCAATTTGTACTTTTTCAATAGGTTTTAAACCTGCGTGTGTGGACCAGTCATCTTTCCAGACGGCGCAAGTAATTGGTTGTGAGGGATTTGCAGCACGCGTCCAAGTAAATGTTTTTTGTAATAACGGTAAGACATAACTCACTTTATTTTGTAACTCCATTTTACCGTAAGGACCGTCATTGGTATTATCTGGTTCATTCCACACATCCCAACCCAAAATTCTTTTATCATTTGCAAAGCGAGCAACAACGCTTTTTACATAGCGCTCCAAGCGCGGATGCTGTGTTGAATCCCTCAAACCTTCGATGCCAGGACTTTGTATCCAACCGGAATTGTGCGTGTGTGGCTTAGGCGCGCGTTGTTTGCCCGCTTTCGGATTAGGGTCCCAAACGGAATCGAAAAATACAATTAAAGTCCGAATATTATGCCGATTGGAAATTGCTAAATAAGTGTCTAAGCGTTTTAAAAAACCCGCTGGGTCTTGTTCATAAGCCAAATCATGTAGGAAAATGCGCATCGTATTCATACCCAAAGACGCCGCCCAGCCGAGTTCTCGATTAATAGTTGCGGTGTCAAACGTCTCAGCTTGCCACATTTCCAATTGATTAATGGCGCTGCTAGGAATGAAATTAGCACCTACGAGCCAGCCTTGTTGCGTGTACCAGCGATTGGCTTGCTCTTTGTTCCAAATGGTGCGTCCAGTGGCGATGGAATTCGTATTTTTAGTTGTAGAACACATTTGCAAAAGCAAACAACAAAACAAAAGTAAAAAGTTGTATTTTAGAAGTTTCATGCGTATCTGTTTAGAAGTAATAACTTAGAAAAATGAAAAAATTAATAATCAACAATGGAAAAAACCATAGATATTTTTGAAAAAAGGATTTATACAAAACAAAAGTTCAAGTTTTCTGCCTTTCTCAACAAATATATCTTCTACATTTCTTTTGTCCTAACAAAAATCTACTTTTGTGCGATTGGTCGCTGAAATGAATAGCCAATACCCAAAATGAAATTGATTTCAGAAGTCATCTATTCGCTCAACTGTGCTGTCAATCAAAAAATTATAGCTTACAAAAAATCAACATTATGAAAATCCTACGCTTTTCCCTTTATTTGTCCGCGTCAATGCTGCTCTTTTCCTGCCAACCGAAGGCAAATAAGGAGCCAGAATTGAACACAGAAAACACGAATACTGCAATGAAACTGGAAATTGTAAAAGCACCTTTTGGGCAAACAGCGGACGGTGCTGCCGATGTATATACGCTGACCAACAAAAATGGCGTGACTGTCAAGATTACTAATTATGGTGGCACGATCATTTCCATTCTCGCGCCGGATAAAAATGGCACATTTGGTGATGTTATTTTGGGTTACGATAGCTTGTCTTCTTACGTGGCAGCGAGTCCTTATTTTGGCTCTATCGTGGGTCGCTATGGCAATCGGATTGCAAAAGGTAAGTTTACATTGGATGGAAAATCCTATTCTTTAGTAAAAAATAACGGTGCGAACCACCTGCACGGCGGCACGAAGGGTTTTGACAAAGTAATGTGGAATGCGCAAACTATGCAGGAAAGCGACCGAGTTGGATTGGAATTGACTTATCAAAGTAAAGATATGGAAGAGGGTTATCCGGGAAATCTCTTGGTAAAAGTTATTTACACGCTTGATAATAATAATGATTTAAAAATTGATTATACAGCTACAACCGATAAAAAAACGGTGTGTAATTTAACCAATCATACCTATTTTAATCTAGCGAGCGGCGGCACGATTCTCGACCATCAGTTGATGATAGATGCGGACGCTTTTACGCCCGTTGATTCTACGCTCATTCCCACCGGCGAGCTGCGTCCGGTAGCAGGTACTCCTTTTGATTTTAAAACGGCAACGGCTATTGGCGCGCGTATTGAGCAACCAGATGAACAATTGAAATTCGGGAAAGGCTACGACCATAATTTTGTGTTGAATAACTCGAATGGTAATTTACATAAAGTTGCAACATTATACGAACCGACTTCTGGAAGATTGGTAGAGGTGAGTACCACCGAGCCGGGTTTACAATTTTACAGTGGTAATTTTTTGGATGGCAGCAATGTTGGAAAACGCAATAAACCTTATGCGTTCCGAACGGGTATGTGCTTGGAAACGCAGCATTTTCCGGATTCGCCCAACCAGCCGAAGTTTCCATCGGTCGTTTTAGAACCCGGAAAAACGTATGCGACGCAGACGATTTATCGCTTTACGGTTCAGAAATAGGATTTGGGTGTGGCATATTTGCAAAATATGCCACACCTATTAAAATCATAAAAAACCATAATTATCATAAAGATTAGTGTCCCATAAAAAATCAGTGTTCTATTTTATAGCGAATTACCATAACCAACTATTATAACCGAAGCGATAATCGTTAATATGCCTATTACAATAGTTGTTAACGTTTTTCTACTTACGCCTTTCCATTCTTTTAAATAAATACCCCACATATTGGATACCAAAATAATAAAAGCCATGTGTAATATCCAAGAACTCGCACCGTTACCCAATTTACTCTCGCCCATGCCGTAGAAAAAGAATTGCAAAAACCAAGTCGTACCTGCCATTGCTGAAAATAAGTAATTGGAAGCAAGTGGCGTATTTTTATCGGTATAATTACTAAATGTTTTATTACGTGCGTTCAATATCATACACCAGATAAAGTTAGTCGTCAATCCACCCCAAAGTAATACGACGTAGGTAACATTATTTTGAAATAATGGATTAAAACCTTGATTCACAGCGGCTTCTGCCATTGGTTTACCTGCTTCAATACCAAAATTAAAACAAGCACTCAAAATGCCGGAAACCGTTGCTACTGCTAGCCCTACACCGATATTAAACTCCTGAATACTTTGCTTTTTCTGCGCTTCTGACATTTCTTTTTCCTTCATTACACCAGCTCTGCCACATATAAAAATGCCCAACAAACAAACACCTACACCTAATAACACCATTCTCCCGCCATCGCTATTCAGCATATCACTAAATGAAACTTTACCAGCTTGCGGAAAATAATTATAATAAATGGATGGAATCAAAGCGCCAAAAGCTGCACAATAACCTAATATGACAGAATTGCCCAAAGACATCCCCAAATATCGAATGCCCAAGCCATACGTGAGTCCGCCGATGCCCCAAAGTACGCCCATCAAATACGTCCAACCCAAAGTATCAGAAGGTGTATTTTTAATAATCTCCGCAAAACCCGGTACGGTAAGCACTGCTGCGAGCGGAGGTACGAGGAGCCAAGAAAAAATGCCGCCTACAATCCAATAACTTTCCCACGCCCAGTCTTTTACTTTTTTGAATGGAATGTAAAAACTACCCGAAGCACAGCCGCCGATGAAATGAAATAATACGCCAAGTAAAGCATTCATAGGAAATATATTTATATTTTAGTGTTTTTTGTGATAGCACACTGATTATTATGATTTTATATGTCTTCTTATGATTTTTTATTGTTTAAAGTAGTCCTAAATGTCAGTGCCTTCGTAAATTTGATTGCTTATTTTTCATTCATTCTTTACTGATTATTTATGTTTTTCATCGCATACTGTTTTTTCAAAAAATCATTATTCACTGCCTTATCTGAAATCACCATTGCCGCGCCGAGCGACGAGCCTAAGGGCGATTTAGTCGTGCGTAATTTATAATCTTTAAAATGAATGGATAATAATTTTATATAAATATCATTATCTGCAAAACCACCATCAATATAAATTTTTCGAATAGCGGTATTACCAATCGCTCGTTCTGCCGATTCACATTGTAATTCCATTAATTCCAGCATTAATTGATGATAAGCCGTTTCAAAATCTTTAAAAAAATTCAGTTTTGTTTTGTAGTCACCCAACTTGTTTGGTGCAATACTTTCAAAAGTAAAATAGTGTTGATAATTAGCTTTTAGTTTATCATATACACGATTATCAAACTTGATCTTCTTATGATACCCATTTTTCTTTTCGTAGAAATCACATAATTTTTGCAACTGAATATTATACTCATTGCCCATAAAAAGGCGCGACGCTTTAACGGGCCTGCCACTTATTTGCATATAATTCAGGCAATCCTGCATTAAATTTTCCTCCGTTAGAATTTCCTTGCTATTAGAATTAAGCGAAATATTCCAAGTTCCTGTAGAAAGTAATAAAAACGGTTTTTTATCTGAGTGTAAATAGGGTAGGAGTGCTGCCGAACTATCATGAATACCAACGCCAATTTTGATTTTTTTACCTTCACAATTCATGTTAATACTCGTGCTGGTTGCAACGATTGGCGGCAAGATTTTATCAATTTCCTCCGCATATACCCACTCATGATAATCGTTTTTTTCATAATTCCAGAGCATGGTGTGACAACCAATACTCGTATAATCACTCACTGGAATATCTGTAAATAAAAAACTTAAATATTGTGGCAAATGTAAAGACCAGCGAATTTTTTTGAAAATATCGGGCTTGGCGTATTTCAACCAATATAATTGCAAACCAGAATTGAGCATTGCAAGTGGGGGAGAAGCGGTTTCTTTTGCAATTTTTAGTTTAGCTCCGTATTTATCATAAAACGATTGTAGAATATCATCTGGATAAGGTTTAGTGTAATTATAAAGCGGCGCAACTGGTTTTCCATCGCTTCCGATATGAACAAAACTCGCGCCATAACTGGAAAAATTAATCGCTTTAACTTTATATTTTTTACTTTTTAATGCTTTACTAAATATCGTTTTTGACCACTGTTCTATTGCCATTAAATTATCAGATGAGTAACCATCGTCGTCTTTTATTTCATCGAAATGAGTATAGGTTTTATAAACTTCCTGATAATTTTCATCAAAAAGAAAGAACTTCTTATTCGTTTTTCCAATATCAAAGATGGCTGTCACTTTCATTATTCATTTCTTCATTATTAAAGTCCTGTTGCAACTGTTTTCAAACCGCGTTCCTGAATTAGATTTTCTCTAATTTTCAGGGTTCTGAATAACTCAATCGGCTCCACCGCTGCGCCACTTTTTAACCGGGCTTCGCGTAAAAGCGGGCGCACATCCGTCCGGTAGGCATCTTGCAAAATTTCCTGTGCACGCGCCACATCATTGACTTCTTGGGCTTCTTCAAGTGACATTCTATCCGCCAAAAGGGCTTGTGCATAAGCTAATCGAATCGCTTCGAGACTTTGCATCAAATCTTCGAGCGGGTCTTTTAAATTATGACTTGCATCAATCATCCAAGCAAAGTTTGAGGTTTTGGGTTCGAGGTTTTGGGTTGCGCTCATTCCTTGGACGAGTTCATTAAATATTAAAAATAATTGATACGGTCTTATGCTACCAACCGTTACATCATCGTCGCCATATTTACTATCATTGAAATGGAAACCGCCCAATTTATTGCGCCATATTAAAGTAGCTACAATTTGTTCAATATTGGTATTTGGTAAATGATGTCCTAAATCCACCAAACAATAGGCTTTCTCGCCACATTCCGTCGCCAGCAAGTGCGAAGTACCCCAATCTTGGATAACGGTGCTGTAAAAATTTGGTTCGTAAGGTTTATATTCGATAAACATTTTCCAATCATTGGGTAAATATTGGTAAATAACTTTTAAACTATCCAATGTTCTTTGTAATGCTTTGCTAAAATTCAATTGACCGGGAAATGCCGAGCCATCCGCCAGCCAGACCGTAATACTTTTAGAACCCAATGCTTTTCCATGTTCTATTACTTCAATATTATGTTGAATCGCTTGTTCGCGCACTGCCGCGTGTGTATGACAAAGCGAACCAAATTTATAGCTAAGTGGCTGATTTGCTTGGTCTTGGAATGTATTGGAATTAACGGCATCAAATATAATATCATGGGAAGCTGCCAGTTCCTGAATAGCTTTCGCATCTTTTGGAATATCCCAAGGAATATGTAATGAAATCGCACCTGCCGAACGCGTCAAAGAGTGAATAATACCAATATCATTTATTTTTTGTTCTAAATTACCTGGCTCTCCACCAATGGAAAACCGCCCAAAGCGCGTACCGCCTGCACCCAATGCCCAGCTTGGAATGGCGACTTGAAAGTCTTTAATTTTTTCAACCAGCGCATCTGCATTCACGCCTTTTTTATCCAATTGCAGTTTTAGAAAAGCATAAGTTTCTCGGTGTTCACTTTCAAGACGAGTATTAAAGTCAGCTATTTGTGACAATTGAATTTTCATGTTGTAATAATTTGGCTATGGCAAATGAAATACTTCTTTCAAATCTATTGCAATCGGCGAATTATCTTTATTAGTTTGCATAATATCGCTCATATACGCCCACCAACGCTGCATGATGGGATTTTGTGGCAATTCATTTAGTTTCGTAATATCTTTCACATTCATTACACCAAAAAGTATGTTTGTTTCCTCGTCTAAAAATATAGAATAGTCAGAAATACCGATTTCTTTTAGCAAATCAGACAATTCCGCCCAGATTTTGTCGTGGCGACGTTGGTATTCCTCGGCGTTACCGGGAAGAAGCTGCATTTTGAAAGCGCGGCGCATATACTTACTATTTTTAACCACAAAGGTCACAAGGTTTCGCACAAAGAACACAAGATGAGGTATCAGCACGTCAAAATTATCGTACAAAAGCATCGGCCACACCGCCATCCACGTTAATCGTATTGCCAGTAGATTTATCCAAAATCGCCACCAGACAAAAAACGCCATTTGCAATATCTTCTGGTAAAATCATGGCATTCAATAAGTTGCGTTTGGCATAATGCGCTGGTAATTCTTCCACCGTGATACCGTAGGTTTTGGCTCTGCCTTCCGCCCATGCGCCTTCCCAGATTTTGCTGCCTACAATAACCCCATCGGGATTGACCGTATTGACCCGAATTTTTTCCTTGCCCAACTCGGCTGCTAAGAGGCGCGTCATGTGTTGTTGCGCTGCTTTTGCCGTGCCATAAGCTACATTATTTGGACCTGCGACCAAGCCATTTTTACTGGCAATATGAATAATATCACCGCCAAAACCTTGCTTTCGCATGATCTCCACTCCTTTTTGTGCCATTAAAAACTGCCCTTTGACTAATACATCTTGTAATAGATTCCAATCAATTAAAGTAGTGTCATTCAAAGATTTAGAAATAGCTAATCCTGCACTATGAATAACAATATCTACACCACCAAATTCTAAGCAAGCTTTTTCGTAGGCTTTTGCAATGGAATCGGCATTACTTACATCACAAATGGAATAAGTTGCAATATCTCTTTTAAAAGTAGCATTTGCCTCTTTCAAGCGGTCTTCTACAATGTCCGTCAGCACCACGTTTGCACCTTCAGCAGCCAGTTTATCGGCAATTGCTTTTCCTATACCGCCACCTGCACCAGTAATAATTGCAACCCGACGAGACAAAGGTTTTCCCTTCGGCATCCGCTGTAATTTCGCTTCTTCCAGCAGCCAATATTCAATGTCGAAAGCTTCTTGACGAGCCAATGCGGTGTATTCCGAAATCGCTTCTGCACCGCGCATTACGTTGATGGCATTGATGTAAAATTCACTGGCGACGCGTGCCGTTTGTTTATCTTTTGCAAATGCAAACATTCCGACGCCGGGATATAAAATCACCACTGGATTTGCGTCACGCATCGCAGGGCTGTTTGGATATTTACAAGTGTTGTAATAATTGGCATATTCTTTTCGGTATTGTGTAAAAGCAGGTTCTATGATTGATTTTAAGTCAATAGTATTCGATAAATCAGCATTCGCGGCAAGCGGCAAAACCAAGGGTTGAATTTTAGTGCGCAAAAAATGGTCGGGACAAGACGTACCGAGTGGCGCTAATTTTATTAAATCCTGACTATTTATAAATTCCATTACACGCTCGTCGTCTGTAAAATGTCCAATCATACGCTTTTCGCTGGAACATAAACCACGCAGCATCGGCGCAATTTTCGCAGCTTGATTTCGACGTTCTTGTTGTAACAAACTTTCCATTTTCGCACCGCCGAAAACCGGACGTTTTTTATTTAAACGTGCTTCAATATACTCAGATGCTTGTTCAATAACTTCCAAACTATTGCAATAACAATTATAAGATGTATTACCCCAAGTAAATAAACCGTGTCCACCCAGTACGATTCCTTGAATATTCGGATTATTATTCAAACATTTTTCCAATTTTAAACCCAAATCAAAACCTGGACGTTGCCAAGGTATCCAACCCATCGTATCGCCCCAAATTTCATGTGTAATTGCCTCACTATCTTTAGCTGCGGCTATTGCAATCAAAGCATCAGGATGCAAATGGTCAATATGTTTGAACGGTAATAAGCCATGTAACGGCGTGTCAATCGAAGGTGCAGCACTATTCAAATCGAATAAACAATATTGTAACAACGGCACGATTTCATCTTCAAATTCCAGTCCGCGATAAATATTTTTGAGTGCATGTAATCTTTTTGTATAAAGTCCAGCGATTCCTGCGCGAGTCAGTGTACCAATATCGCCACCGGAGCCTTTCACCCACATCACTTCGGCTTCTTCGCCCGTAAGCGGATCTTTTTCGATGGTTTTGCAAGAAGTGTTGCCGCCACCGTAGTTGGTAATGCGCAAATCCGCACCAAGAATATTAGAACGATATAGAAATAAAGCGATTTCATCTCCTGCAAGTGCTGTAGCTTTAGCTTCGTTCCACAGGTAATTGACATATTTATAGGTCTGAATTTCCATTTTTTTCTAATAATTTAAGGTAATGTCCCAAATTTAGCTAAACTTTGGACGGGAAGTATGCTGTACCGTTCTGGATTCGACGGAAAAGTGTGCTGTACTGTTCTGCAAAATAAATGTAAGCAATGAATCAAATTATCCAAATAAACGAGCATTCAAAAACCCCAAAGTACAAACAAATTATTCAATCTATCCTTACTAGCATTGAAAAGGGCGATCTGAAAGAAAGAGATAAATTACCTTCGGTTAATCGCTTATTGATTCAATTTGATATTTCCAGGGATACGGTCGTAAAAGCGTATGAAGAATTGAAAGAAATAGGTATCATAGAATCAGTGCCGGGCAAGGGTTATTATGTAAAAAATATTCATTTAGAACGGAAGGCAAAAGTATTTTTGCTATTTAATAAATTGAGTGCGCATAAACAGATTATTTACAATGCGTTTGCGAATGCTTTGGGCGAACAGGCTTCCATTGATTTTTTTATTTATCATAATAATTATCGACTCTTTAAGGAATGGATTTTGGAAAATAAAGATCGAGATTACACGCATTTTGTGATTATTGCGCATTTTTTGGATGGCGGTGCGGATTTAAAAGAAGTCATTAACCAAATTCCGAGACAAAAATTGATTTTATTGGATAAAAAAATAGATGGTATCATAGGTGAATACGCAGCGGTGTATCAGGATTTTGAAAAAGATATTTACAATGCCTTAACCGAAGCGCTGGATTTATTACAGAAATATCAAAAAATAAAAATCATTTTCCCGGAATACAGTTATCATGCCAGAGAAATATTAACTGGTTTTAAACGATTTTGCTCCGAATATGCCTTTGATTTCCGTATTGTGAGTGATATTGAACAAGAGCCGATTGCTAAACAGGAAGTTTACATTAATCTCATGGAAGATGATTTAGTTATTTTAATTAAAAAAGTAAAAAACTTGGGTTATAAAGTAGGAAAAGACGTTGGTATTATTTCGTATAATGAAACACCACTTAAAGAAATTTTGCTAAATGGAATTACGGTTGTTTCCACAGATTTTGAAAAATTAGGCGAAACGGCAGCACGGATGGTCTTAGAAAATGGTCGGGAACATATTGCCAATCCTTTTTATTTAGTGGTGCGTAATTCTTTATAGGATAATTTTTACTGCTGCGTTTTTTGCCCTTTTTTACCGTAGATAGTTTTTCACACAAAGACGCAAAGTTTTTTACACTTCTTACAGGCGGTCTCACCGCATTTTTTAACCGCAGAGGACGCAGGGCTTGTCATAAATCATATTCATTACAAAAATTACAAAAAATCACAGTTCAGACACTTTCATTACATTCACAGTTTGGGTTTGCTTTTTACAGGTGTAACTGACGGCGTGGTTATTTTGTGAAACTCGTGCCCGGCGCGCTCTGGCGAGAGTCGAGCGGCGTGTTCGCCTTCTGCGACGATGTAATATTGGGCATTTTTTTGATAATCAATGGAAGCAGTCCAGTTAATGCTGTCGGCGGCTTGCATTTCTATTTTTGTAAAATTGCTTTTGCCATAGCGATAGAAGAGCCACGCTTTTTGAGTGGCTTCAATTTTCGCGGAGACGACTAATAATTGGTCATTTTGTTTATGTGTAACGGTAGTAATTTTGGGGGCTTCTTTTTGTAATAAAGGATGATTTATTAATATTTCGGTCCGTTTTTGCATTATTTCCACGATACCTGTGATTTGGACTTCGTCGGCGGGGACTGTTTGTTGTAGGTTTTGTTGGAATGCTTCATAGGTGTATAACTTTTGCGCGTCCGCTTTGATATGTAGGTCAATAAATTTTTGTAATGCTTGTGCTCGTTTTAAATAAAGTCCATTTGCAAAATTATCATTCAGAATCGTTTGGACGTGCGCGAGGTATATTTTTCGATATAAATCATTTTCTAACAATTTGGAAATCAAAGGGCGTTTCGGATTTTTATCACTGTAATGCACAAACAAACTCAATTTTTGCAACTCTTCTATGGACAATTCTGCTTTTTCTGTAATACGTCTAAAACCGCCAAAAGCCATATTCATATCCCAAATAAGTGGATGATACACGCCAAGCGAATCTCTATATAAATAATAATTATGACATAATAACCCCGTGTAACTATCTAAATTTACCAACACATTATTAAAAGCCAACATCCACAGCGTTTGATCTACGTCCAGCATTGTTTCAATTTTAGCTGGCTCTTGATTTAATGCTTTTGTAAAATTGATAAAATATTGCCAGCCATTCTTATCTTTCATTTCATAAAAACGCATATAACAAGTCGAATCACCGCCGATGTACATCAAGGACGACTTATCCGAATCCGGGCAACCGGGTACTTGTTCCACCGTCCAATCCGGGTCGCACTTGACGAGTACGCCATTATCCGATCCAAAATGCCGCTTCAAAAATGGGTCGTCAATGGATTCTACGTTGTGATAAACCCCCAGATACTGGTTATTGGCGTACACTTTGCAGAAGTTGGCATCCGGCACGGGCATATATTTGGCAGCGATTTCGTAGGCTAATAACTCGCGCACAAAACTTGGGTCGCGGAAGGCATTGCTCAATTTGAGTGTATTGTATCCACCGGGCAGGGCTTGTTTTTTATTTACTTCATTTATCTTAATGTTAAATGGCAACTTTAAATGCCCGTCTTCGCTCACACTTTTGAACGAGCTATTTCCTTTATATCGAATCCCTACTTTTTCATACTTTTTGCCATTGATAAGGACATCGCCCACGAGCCGCGTCTCAGTTCCGGCACGTTTAAACGAATCAAGCATAGTGTGCCAATTGGGTTCTTTAAATGTAATTTTAATCTCTGTAATTTTATTAATATTATACAAATCCTGCGCTGATACTAAATATGTATTGCAAAAAAGGAGAAGGAATAAAGGAAAGAGCCGCATAAATTTTGATTTAGAAGCCAGAGGTTGGATGCCAGATAGTTAAATGCCAGATGCCAGACCTCTCAAATTTGTGTAATTCAATAATAAAACCTTCAACATACAAGCCAGCACATTGAAGGTTTTAAAAAATTATTATATTGTTAAATGGTCAGATTGCTTCTCATACGTTGACAATGGGCTTATAGCAATTTGGCAGTATCGCCATTCAACAATATAACAATTCAACAATTTATCATTTATTCAACTCGTCCAAACTCGCTTTGTGCCGTTCGTACATATAACGCGGCGGGTCAAAACTCATTGCCTTGGCGTTTTCTGCTACGATGTAATATTCAATCAACCGAGCGCTGCCTTCGGGTTTTATTTCTGCACCAAAGATTTCATCGGCAGCTTTCTCGTCGTTACTTGTGCCGTTGTCTTGCATCGGTGCTTCCAAGAATGGCTGCGTATTATCAAAACGGTAAAAAACGCGTACATTTTTGGCAAACTGACCAGCTTTCGCTTGAATTTTGAAACTTTCGGCTTTACTCTGCGAATATTTCTCGCGCGGCAGCACTTTTACAGCGGTAAGGTCCGGCGGTAGGATGGAAAGGTTCGCATCTTGCTTTAAAAAGTCAGCCCGCTGCGCCATAAATTCGGTCAATCCCGGGATGCGGCTGCGCTTGCCCACCGTTGCAATCAAACTTTGGTCAAAATCGGTGATGTTGTATTCTTTATTCGGGTCTTCCGTCCAAGCTTTTTTAATCAAATCTTGCAGTTCTTTCGCCCGTTTTTCATATTGTCCTTTTGCAAAATTGTCGTGTAAAATCGTGCGCATGTGCGACAGGTACATTTTGCGGTAGGTTTCGTTGCTCAACAATTGATTCAAAAGTGGTTTGTCTTTATTGTCTGCGTGGAGCAACGGATCTAATTGAATCAAAGGTTTCATTTCCAAATCGGAACCGCTATCTATTCGTTTGTAGCTTCCGAATGCAAAATTCAAATCACCCAAAATTAGGTTAAATTGTCCTCTGGCATCTTTGTACAAGTAATAATTTTGCGTCGGAAAACCGGTGTAACTATTCAAATTAACGGTCACATTATTAAAAGCTAACATCCATAACGCTCGGTCTACATTCAAGACAGTCTCAATATTAGCCGGACGATTGGCTAACACATCCGTTAATTCCATGAGACTATTCCAAGCATTTTTATTCACGCGGTCGTAGCTGTAAGTGTAACACGCTTGATTTTCCTCGTATTTTAGAGAAGCATAAGATTCCTTTGGACAACCGTCAGGAACTGCTTGTGTGGTAGAAATAGCAGCCCGATACAAATCGCCGTCGCTGCTACCAAAATTTGTCTGTAAAAACTTGCCATTGACCGATTCGATGTTGACAAAAAAGCCATAGTAATTGCCATTCACCATCACTTTGGCGTAGTTTGCTTTTGGAGCGGGCATGTACTTGCGAGCGATTTCCGCGGCCAATACTTCACGCACCACGCTTGGGTCGCGCACGGCATTGGATAGTTCTAAGGATGCGTAGCCCTGGTACGGCTTGCCTTCTGGTAGTTGCACGTAGAGGCTGTTGTGCTTGCCGCCAATCTGAAAACCACGCGCACTGCGATAGCGAATGCCTGCGTTTTCAAACTTTTGCTTGTTAATTTCTACGGTGCCATTGAGGAGTCCATCGCCGTTGTACCGCAAGGAATCGAGGATATCGCGCCAGTTTTTTTCTTTGAACGTGATGCTGACTGCCTGCACGGTTTTCGTATCGTAAAAGTCCGGTTGATTTTGGCTCCACACCGCACCGATACCACACAGGAGCATACAAAAGGTAATGACCAATAATCTTTTCATGTGGATTGAAGTGGTTTGATTTTGTGCAATATTAATGAAATAAATTTATAAACGCCCTTGAAAATTAGCCATTGCAAAAGGGATTTGGCTTTTTGTACAAAGGACGACTGTCGAGTTGTGTTTTGATTGTCAGCGTGTACGTCCTTGCTAAGGAACGATAGATATAATGACGAGGCTCAGGAAAAGTAACAGCAAAGATAACTTGGATTCGTAGGATTTTAAGATTAATTGGATTGATTTCCTTGATTTTGGGAAGATATTTTGAGATTCGCTCCGTTATTCTTCTCCCGCAGATTTCGCAGATAACGCAGATTTGATTTTCGCGTCACTTGGTCACTTTTTGCATTCCCTCACAGCATTCTTTTTTAACCGCAGAGGCACAGAGGACGCAAAGCTTATCACTTGGACGTTTTTCACGCAGAGACACAAAGTTTTTCTCTCCGTATTTAGTTATTTAATGTCTTCGTCAAGCATCGCCCCACAAACCTGTGACCCTATCACCCCATAACTATCCTCCTATCTCTTCAAAATTGCCCGTCTTCGTATTCTTCTTTACATTGTGCCAGTCAAAATAACGTCCATTCATCACCACATACACGCCAACCGGCAGGCTTTGCGCGAATGCCAGCGCATTTCCAAGATTAAAAAAACCATCCGAGGAATGTCCAAAAGCGTAGGGAATCATGGCACCGGTGAGTACGATGGTTTTATTGTCAATATTGGTTTGTGCCAAGTACGTGGCGGTTTCTACTATGCGGTCGGTGCCGTGGGTGATAATAATTTGGGTGGCGGCGCTGCGTCGGCAGTTGTGAGCGATAATTTCGCGGTCGGCTTCCGTCATTTCCAAGCTATCAATCATCATGAGGGTTTTTACATCTATTTCCAGGGTGCAACGTCCGCGCGCAAACATTTCAGGTAGGTGCGTATTTTTGAAAAAAAGCTCGCCTTTGATGTCATTATAATCCTTATCGAAAGTGCCGCCGGTGACGAAGATTTGAATCATTCTTTGTTGTGTTAAGGTGTTTGTGTGTTAATGTGTTTGTGTAGAGCGATAAGATATGAGATAGTCTGATATCTGGCATCTCCTAATCTGGTATCTATTACAAAGGGATATTTCCATGTTTTTTCCTCGGCAGGTGCGCCACTTTATTTTCTAACATTGCAAACGCTTTAATTAATTTTCGGCGTGTGTCTTTAGGTTCAATCACTTCATCAATAAAACCGCGTGCTGCGGCTCGGTAAGGATTTGCAAACATTTCTTTATAGTCCTGTTCTTTTTCGGATAACATTGCCGCCAGGTCAGCCGCTGCTTGGATTTCTTTTCTAAAAATAATCTCTGACGCACCTTTCGCGCCCATCACCGCGATTTCGGCAGAGGGCCACGCATAATTCATATCCGAACCAATGTGTTTAGAATTCATTACATCATAAGCACCGCCATACGCTTTTCTTGTAATAACGGTCACGCGCGGCACGGTCGCTTCACTGAAAGCATATAATAACTTAGAGCCGTTTGTAATAATGGCATTCCATTCTTGGTCCGTACCGGGCAGAAAACCTGGCACATCTACCAAAACAAGTAATGGAATATTAAAACTATCACAAAAACGGACAAAACGCGCGCCTTTTTTAGAACTATTTACATCCAACACGCCCGCCATATTCATCGGTTGATTGCCTACAATACCCACGCTGCGCCCCGCAATTCGAGAAAAGCCAACCACAATATTCTCCGCATATTCTTTATGTATTTCAAAAAAAGAGCCTTCATCTATGATGCCTTCTATGATGTCCCGCATATCATAAGGCTGCTGCGCATCGTCGGGTAGGAGCGTGGTCAACTGCCCGCGCGTCTCTTCGCCTATTTCAAACGGTAATTTTGCAGGCGATTCTTCGCAATTTTGAGGTAAATAACTCAGAAGTTTTTTTATTTTTTCAATACAATCCAAATCATTTGCAGCAATCAAATGGGTCACGCCGGATTTAGTTGCATGGGTAAATGCGCCACCCAATTCTTCCGATGTAACTTCCTCATTTGTAACGGTTTTGACCACATTCGGACCCGTCACAAACATATATGACGTATTTTCTACCATGATAATAAAATCGGTCATCGCAGGCGAATAAACCGCGCCACCCGCACACGGACCCATAATCGCAGAAATTTGCGGAATGACCCCAGAAGCCTTTACATTGCGATAAAAAATATCTGCGTAACCGCCCAGTGAACTTACGCCCTCCTGAATCCGCGCTCCACCAGAGTCGTTCAACCCAATCAACGGCGCGCCATTTTGCATCGCCAAATCCATTATTTTACAAATCTTTTCGGCGTGTGTTTCCGAAAGGGAACCACCAAAAACCGTAAAATCTTGTGCAAAAACGTACACCAATCGTCCATGAATCGTGCCGTAACCCGTCACCACGCCATCGCCGAGCACGCGTTGCTTTTCCATGCCAAAGTCATTGCTGCGGTGCAACACCAGCATTCCGATTTCTTCAAAACTACTTTCGTCCAATAGAAAATGAATGCGTTCGCGCGCGGTGAGTTTGCCTTTTTTGTGCTCGTTGTCAATGCGGTCTTGTCCGCCGCCGAGCTGCGCTTCTTCGATTTTTGACTGTAAAATGGGTAGGAGATGTGGATTCATACTGATAGATGAGATTTGGCGCACTTCAAAAGTGTGCAAAACCTATTTGTAAATATTTCATTATAAATATGCCACACTTTGGAAGTGCGGCATATTTTATTTCCGAATCACGAAGCCCTTGCCAACCGAATGTTTTGTATTTTTAAACAAAGCATGGTCTACGCCAAGAATGCCATCCGTTACAAACGTCAGCATCGGCGCGTTGGTAGAAGGGCGCAATTGCAATTTCTTTTCGGCTTGACCGGATACATTTTGAGAATTGGCTTTAAAAAAACGCTGAATCAAACCCGTCCAATACATTTCTAAAAAGCCCACGATGTAACCGCTCATATTTCGTTCCTCTATAATATCTAATTGATTGTTTTCCAACCAATTTCTAAACTCCACAGGCGGAATTAAATACTCGTGACCGAAAGCGTACGCGCCTTGTGCAATTTTGCGCTCGCCACCATTCAAGCGATTCACCGGGTCATACGTAATCGGAAAATCTTTAGATGGAAATGTAATAATAGCCGTACCGCCGGGCTTCAACACGCGCGCAATTTCTTGCACCATTTTCGCAGGATTTCCCACGTGTTCGATCACTTCTACCGACACCAATAAATCAAATGAGTTATCTGCAAAAGATAATTTCAGCGCGTTTTCTACTTGATATTTTAAATTTGGGACATTTGCATTGAGTGCTTTTGCAAAATTTACATCCTGCTCATTAATATCACAAGCGACCAAGTTATTACAATGTGCTGCAATCATCGCATCATAATCCCCTTCACCCGTGCCGAGACTCAAGCCTTTATCAAAACGTCCATATTGTTGTAACGCTTTATTTACAAAATTAAACCGGTTGCGATACGTTGGAAATAGTAATTTATAATTCATTGTGTTGTGTTCAAGTGTTTGTGTGTTAATGTGTTCATGTTCTCTAACTTTGACCGTTTAAACTTCCAAACCTCCAAACTCCCAAACATTACAACTGTGCTGCTGCTTCCTGATACCGTTGTGCATTGGCCGCATCGCCCATTTGTTGGTAGGCGAGGGCTGCCAGTTCGTACGCTTGCTTGAAACGACCGTTTAATGTAATAGCTTTATTCGCATTATTAATAACTTCCGTCCAATTTTGTTGTTGTTGATACGCAAGTCCGAGATAATAATAAACAACCGCATTTTCATCATTTACTTTAATCGCTTCTGATAAAGCATTAATGGCTTCTGATATATTATTTAGATTTAAATATGCTAAACCCATGGAATAGAGTGAAGTCTCGTTTTGTGGTGCGGCTTCCAATCCTTTTTTGGCAGCATCTACGGCTTGTTGGAAGTTTCCAGCGTTGATATGCGCGTTTGTCAAATCTTGCCAAGCGATCTCATTATCAGGATGTTGTGCGATTTCTTTTTGCAATTCATCAATTGCAGTCTGCCAGTTTTGTACTTTTATAGCCTGCTCGGCCCGATACACGAAATGGTCTACGTCTTTTTCAATAGCGGTCAAAGGCACGCCGTTTGCATAAATCGTATGAATGGCGCGGCTATTGGGCCACTTTTTGGCACGCAAATGTGGTCCACGGATGTAGCGGGAAGGGTAAATCCCATAATCCCATTCTTCCGCATAGCGATTGTTAAAGCGCGTATATTTCACTTGCACTTTGCCGTCGAATTTACCTACTAACCGACTCACCGGATGATAAAAATTGGTAGCGATTACCACCGTATCCTGCATATTTTCTTTCAAAATGCCCTGCTGCTCCATCCAATCAAGGGCTTGTTTGGTACTCACGCCCCAATAATCGGTTTCATAATTGCCAAAAGCGCCTTTCAAACCGCCGCCAATCGGATTGAAATAAACGTAAGGATAATGTAAATTTCGTATAATGAAAATGGTCGGTTCTAATAATAAAATACCCAAAATGCCATAAAAAGCGTATTTTATATTAGATTTTTGATTGACAAATAATGATTCTAATTGCATCCAAAACAGTGTGGCAACCACGACCATACTCGGATAAATAAACATTAAATGTCGCCAGCCATCATGTAAAATCGAATTTTTATAAATAATGTAAAAAATTGGAAATAAAGTGGCAAAAAACATTAGTAATACGGGAACTCGCTGATATTGTTTTAATAAATGCCCAATCCACACCAATCCACCAACAAAGCCAATTAACACAAAAAGTGGAACCGTTTTTACAATCCAAATAATCGGATAATACCAAGCCGTATTATCGGACATGATATTCTCCCCTTGAAATAATAAGCGAATCTTTACACCCAATTCTGAAAATTCGGACAACGCTTTTAATGGATTGGCAATCGGACTTTGCAATGCGAAGGGCCACGTTAAAATTGCTAAAATATAACCTACAACGACTACGCCGATGCCGTAAACCGCATATCGTCCAACCAAACTGCCTTGTGTTGAAATGCCTTTAAACCCATATTTAAATAGGAAATCCAAACCCATAAATAAGCCGAGATATGCAATCAACAGCAAGCCGCCCGCCCGCGTCGCTATTGCCAGCGCGATGCCCAGCGCCAAGCCGATAAGCGTGCTCCACTTGGGTTTTGGCATGGATTGTAATAACAAAATCGTGTAATAATTTGCCACTGCAAAGCCCGCCGCAAAGGGAATATCTTTCGGATTCATAAACGAATGTCCCAAAAAACGAGGCGATAAAAACATAAAGAATAAAGCCAAAATCCCTGCTCGCCAACCGGCAATTGCAGCAGCCGTCAAGCCCACGAATACCATCGCCAGCACGCCCATTATCGCATTGAAAATATGTCGCACATTATGATACCCCATATCGAAATCATCATAACCTAATGCCTTGTTAATCAAGCCCGTAGTCAAGTCAAAAAAGCCGCCGTACAAGTGCATATTACCACGTGGAATATTTAAAGCACTCGTGTCTTTGCCAGCCGTCGCGTAGTAGGAAACCAATTTATTGGAGTAATCATTTTGATATTCGTCATCCGCATTGATACCGCTGCCGATGGATAAAATACTGGTTATCAGCAGTATGGCTAAAGCTGAAATCCAAAAGATACGGCGATATAATGAATCCTGCGGCGATGTAATGACTGTTTTTTCGATGACTGGTGGAGTCGGTCTTTGTTTTACGGTTCTGGCAGGCGTAGGCACGGTTCTGTTGGCAGCCAGTTGCGGCTGTGTCCTCGGTTTTGGTTTGGCAGGCTTCTTTTTGCTCATAATACAAGTGTTGCAGTTTGCGGCGGCAAGATAGTAAAGGTGTGCCGCACTTCCAAAGTGTGGCACACCTTTCCAGTGATGTTGGACGATTATATCGGCACTGTTATTCATATTTGCATCTCCGCACTTCCAAAGTGTGGCACACCTTTCCAGTGATGTTGGACGATTATATCGGC
>CAZJXN010000031.1:0-5525 GCA_964549655.1 uncultured Saprospiraceae bacterium | reverse complement strand
CCGCACTTCCAAAGTGTGGCACACCTTTCCAGTGATGTTGGACGATTATATCGGCACTGTTATTCATATTTGCATCTCCGCACTTCCAAAGTGTGGCACACCTTTCCAGTGACGTTGGACGATTATACCAGCACAGTCTATTTATACTTGCATCTCATTTTAAAAAAAACTACTTTTGCTGGGTTTTTATAGATAAATTTAAAGTATCAACCTGAAACGTTAAACAAATTATAAAATGGAATCTGTACTGACATCGTTATTGTCCCGCCGCATCCAGCGCATGGAAGAATCTGCTACTATCAAAATGGCACAGCAGGCGCGCGACCTTGCCGCCAAAGGCTTTGAAGTGATTGACTTGAGCTTGGGCGAGCCTGATTTTGACACACCACAACACATTAAAGAAGCTGCTAAACAAGCATTGGACGAAGGTTTTACCAAATACACGCCCGTGCCGGGTTTGGTAGAATTGCGCAAAGCGATACAAGCGAAATTCAAACGGGATAATAATTTGGACTATGATGTGAGTCAGATTGTGGTGTCAAATGGTGCTAAACAATCTATTGCAAATGTGATTTTATCGCTGGTGGATGAAGGTGATGAAGTGGTGATTTTGGCGCCGTATTGGGTGTCGTATGCGGAATTGGTGAAATTGGCAGATGGAATTCCAGTGTTAGTTTCTGCCGGTATTGAACAGAATTATAAAGTGACTGCCGAGCAAGTGGAAGCGGCGATAACGGAGCGTACCAAAATTTTGTTATTCTCATCTCCTTGTAATCCAACGGGTTCTGTGTATTCGCATGACGAATTGAAATCCATTGCGGATGTGGTGGCGCAGCATGAACAAATTACGATTGTGTCCGACGAAATTTATGAATATATCAATTTTATTGGCAAGCACGTGAGCATCGGTGCTTTTGAAAATGTGAGAGACCGCACGGTGACCGTGAATGGTTTTTCCAAAGGTTTTTCGATGACGGGCTGGCGTTTGGGTTACATCGGTGCTCCAAAATGGATAGCGGATGCTTGTAATAAAATGCAAGGACAAATCACTTCCGGCGCAACTTCCTTTGGTCAGAAAGCGGCGGCGTTTGCACTCGGTAGCGACATGAAACCCACTTATGATATGTGTGATGCTTTTGAGCGTCGCCGCGAATTGGTGGTAGAATTGACCAGTAAAATTCCGGGTTTTCAAGTGAATCGTCCTGATGGTGCATTCTACCTTTTCCCGGATATTAGCAATTTCTTTGGTAAAAGTGACGGCAATTTTGTAGTGAATAATGCCGATGATTTTAGTGAATATATTCTAACCACTGCCCACGTTGCGATTGTGACTGGCTCTGCTTTTGGTGCGGATAATTGTGTGCGTTTTTCGTATGCCGCTTCGGAAGAAAAATTGCGCAAAGCGATTGAACGGATTGGGGAGGCGTGTGGGAAGTTGAAGTAGAGGATAGGAGGATGGGAAGATAGGAGAATAAAAAAAGAAGTCGTCAGATGAATTTCAACATCTGACGACTTTTGTGTTATTTACACTTCTCATCTTTTTAAAATCCTAGCTCTCGTGGTAGTTGCCAGCGAATAGAACTGGAGGCGGGCCAAAGCCAATTTTGATGTAAAGCAGGTCCTTGTGCTGGTGTATTCTTTTTGCCATACGCCCCCCAATAGCCATTGAATTTAAGAATAATTTCTGCCCCAGCAACTTCCTGTAATGGATGCTCTACTTCTCCAAGATTAGGAGGAGTTGCGGTTAAATAATGATAGCTTTTTCCATTATGATTTGGAGCACCGGTAAAATTCCAATGCTCACTCGGATAAAATTCGTGTGCGCCATGTTCTATATAAACCATTGGGTGGTCAAATGCACCCGTTTGAGGGTCTTTATAAAACCGAACCAGATTATTTTGGGCTAACCTTATCTGATCGTCATTTCTTACAATATTTGCCTCTGAACCTAAGTGCGCTAAGTCTAAAGAAGCGGTACTGTAGTTAATAAATCCATGATACTCTTGAACTTCGCCCTCCGGTATGTTAAAAATAAGAGAATTTCTTTTATTTTGATCCGTCATATCATACCGGAATAAGATGCCATGTGCAAAATGAAATACACTTCTAATAATTTGGTATTCACGGTCGTATAGCAGTTGTATAGAAGTCCAATCTCCTTCATGGTCACCAATATCAAAAGGTTTATTGGCGCTATTATATCCAAAAAATTGCCAATATTCTATCTTATAATATGTTTTTCCTACTGCATATCCATCATGCACGGTAGAGAAATCGTAAGAAAAAGGGTCTGTTAACTTAACAGGTACTACGTGTCCGTACAACCCAATATTTTTAATCGCTAAAACGATATCCCAAGTATTTCCATGGCGACCGGGTTCATCCATACCATTTATATTATGTAATGGATTGATGTGATAATCTGTTTTTTGAGGATTTTGCATAATATCAGACGAACCAAATTTTCCATCCTTAAAAAGAATCGCACCAATAAGGTACTGATCATTAGCAATAATCGGTTTTTCATCTTCATCTCCACTGGTAAGTAATTCCGATTGATTCAAGTACCATAGGGCATCAACCGGTCGGAAATTCTCATCGCCACCATCATTGGAAAATAGATAAAAAGGCCTGAATCGTTCTAACAATTGATGTTCCAGATTATCATCTATACCGTCCTGATCGTTGTCAACAATTACTGGCGGCTGCGGTTCCGGTTCGGGCTGTGGAGGTAAAGGTGGCTTCATGACCGGCGTTTCCTGAGCGGGTGGTTTTGGTTTCATTATTGGTGGTTGAGGGCGGGGGCGCATGATTTGCGCACTGGCATAAGATGCAATAAATAGGAATGTTACTATGAAAAAACTCATCTTTTTCATGATTGGTGTATTTATTTTTTGAAAATTATTTAGTAATTTTTATATGATGATACTCAAACCAGCGTGAGATGGATACAACACCTACACCTAAGAAGCGCAGGCGTCAGTAAGAAAAGTTTAATGCAGTATAAATTTGATGGTAGTACAAGTAAGATGTGTTCGGTTTTACTAGGGTACGTTTTTCCAAGCGGAATAAGCAGTAACGTAATCTTTACAATTACAGTAAGTAGTCTGGCGTAAATAATCGCCAATTTTCACGCAAAGCCGCAAAGTGTTGATTATCAAATAGAACTCTCTGTGAAACTTTGTAAACTCTGTGGTTTAAATATGCTCAATTACTTAGATTGAATGATGAAGCAAATTGTCTAATTAATTCAGACCTCGCAATAGGCATATCATTAATTATCTCTTAATTTTTGTAAGTAAAAAGACCAATCATAACCATAAATTTAACAACACAGCTTTCGTATGCCGCTTCGGAAGAAAAATTGCGAAAAGCGATTGAACGGATTGGAGAGGCGTGTGGGAAGTTGAAATAGAGGATAAGATAGGAGGATAAAAAAGAAGTCGTCAGATGAATTTCAACATCTGACGACTTCCATATTTCAAACCCCAATAAACACTAAGGTTTCACTACTTTAAAAACATTCGGGGTAGCCGAAATTTCTGTCTTCGTATTAATACTTATACGTGGAGGATTGATACCGCCCATGCCAATCGTTTTTAGTGCTGACCAGCCAGTGCCCACTTTATTGCCTGTGCCGTTGCCCCAAGTAGCCGTGCCATTATTAAAACCCAAATGCTTGTAATATCGCAAGGAAGCATCTGCGCCCACCATATAAATCTGCCCCCAGCCGGTAGAAAAAACTTGCCGAACCGCCAACCAACCGTTACCTACTTTATTAGTTGCGCCGCCATACCAGCTATTCGTTCCGGTCGCAAAACCAGCGTGTTTGTACCAAAAAAGGTCGCCTTTCTTGTCAATCAAATAAATAACGCCATTGCCGCCAGAGAAAACGGCGTGAAAATCATTCCAGCCATTCCCTACTTTGGTTCCACTTTTTGGGTCCCATGTAAACGTACCATCTTGATAGCCCAAATGCTTGTACCACATCAAATCACCATTATCTTTAATGAGATAAATAACGCCTCCACCGCCGGAAAAAGCCGCTTTATAGCCCGTGTTCCAACCCTTACCTACGACAGCACCAGAAGCTTGCGACCAATTAAAAGTACCATCATGAAAGCCATTGTGGTTGTACCAGTGTAGGTCGCCATTCTCCTGAATACCATACAAATGGCCGTCTCCATCCGAAAAAATTTGTTTGAGTGCCCAGCCGTTACCCACTTTTTTACCGACGTTCGCTCCCCATTCAAAAGTGCCGTTCCAATGACCCGTGTGTTTGTACCAAAGTAAATCGTTAGCAGTATTGACTCCATAAATGATAGGGTCAGTCATGAACCCGCCGCCACCATATAAAACGCGAATGCCTAATTTATCCGATTCGCTTAACAAGCCCGCATTATTCCACAATGGATTACAATAATTCATAATAGAATTGGCATCATAAGCCGTCACCCACCAGTCGCCCACGGTTCCCTGCGCATCTTTTTGGCATTCGTCGGGCGCATCGGTCCGATTTTGCTCATGTGCAAAACCCAGCGCATGACCAAATTCGTGTACCGCTACTTTCTTGATGCATTGCTCACTGGTTTCATCCGTTGGACATTTTATCCAATTAAAGTTTAATACCACGCCATCTTTCATGCCATCCAAACCGCTTCCCAATGCTTTTGCACGGGGCCATTCCGTGGCGATTAAAATACGGATGCCTCTACTATTGGCAGTACACACGCCCCAGCCCGTGAATCGAAATTCGGACTCCCGCTCCCAAGTGCTGTTGACGGCATCTTTTACCCAGAGGCGCTGCGTGGCATCGGCATTCGTAGGGTTTTCCCAGCAGACGGCGCAAGTTTTATTGGGCCACAGTCCGTTTTCCAAGGTACTTAATCCTTGGGTAACTTGACCAGTTGTTTGGGCATACAAGCCGCTGGTTATCAAGACAATTATTAAAATAAGTGAAGTTCTCATGATAAAAGTGTTTGAGTTTGATGATATAATGACATTTTAGGTGTGGCACATTTCAAAAATGTGCCATACCTTACCTACGTTAATAGAAATATTATTTTATAATCTTTAGTGCTGATGTGTTGAGACAAATGTTGCTTTTAATTAGCGAAGCAGATAAGAACACTATTTGTAGTTGCATTGCAAATATAGATAATTATTTTAACAATACAATGTATATAAATATTTTTGTTAAATCAACAATCTTGCTGATTTAGGATTTCATTTTTTAGATTATTATTAATGCAAATTTAAGCTATTCAATTCGCTTTAAACATCCCCAGTTTTGGGGGTTTATTAAGATGGCACAGTAGAGCGAGATAATTATCTAACGTTTAGCTGAACATCAAACCCATTTAAGTTAAACCTATCCTTCTCCTGAACTTTTCCACCCATTCCTCGTACTTCTAACAAGTAAGGTTTTGCTAATAACCTAATTTTTTGACGACCGCTATTTTGACTTTTCCCTCCCAGACCGGCATTGGTTGTACTTTAATATTTCATCCAAATAAAACTTGATA
>CAZJXN010000030.1:12340-39295 GCA_964549655.1 uncultured Saprospiraceae bacterium | reverse complement strand
AAAGATTATTCGGAAAAAAGTTATATACTAAGCGCCCGATAAAAAAAGGGCATCGCACTTATGGACTATGAAATGATATCAAAAAATGCGAGCCAATTTTTAGCCTTAACTAGTCTTCACCCGCCGGAGTTTGAGACTTTACTGGCAAATTTTGCACCCGCCTGCGAAAAATATTTTCGGTACTGGACTTTGGAGGGCAAGCGACGAAAAATCGTGACCTCCAAGGAACATGGCAGTGCCAAATTGCGGGGTTCGGCACAAAAACTGTTTTTCTTGATGGTATATTTGAAAACCAACGCTCTACAAGCCCACCAAGCTGCCAGTTTCGGTATTTCTCAACCCAAAGTATCGCGCCTGAGTGGGGTGTTACGCTCTTTGCTCCATGAGACCTTGGCACAGATGCAACTTACCCCTTTTCGAGACGGCAGCACTTTGAGCAGTCAGTTAGCCCAACATCCCACCAAAGTGTTCACCTACGATGGTTTGGAACGCGGCATCTTGCGCAATGCTTGTGACCAGGCGCAAGAACAGGAATACAGTGGAAAAAAAAAGGGCATCGCGTGAAAAACAATGTGTTGTGTGATGAAACCCAGTATGTGTACTACCTCTCCCCCACCGAGTGGGGTAGCCTACAAGATAGCAAGATTGCTCAGGAATATCCTTTGACCCTCCCAAAAGGCAGTGTGTTGAAACAAGATTTGGGCTTCTTAGGTCATTATCCAGCCGAGGTAATCGTGGAAATGCCTTTTAAAACCCCGAAAAATGGCGAACTAACCTTTAGTCAAAAACTGTACAATAAAATACTGAGTGCTACCAGAGTCGTCATTGAACATGCCAACAGTGGCATCAAAAGGCTCAAAATGGTCAAAGATACGGTGCGTATTCACCACACCGAAATTAGAGACCAACTCATCGTCGTGGCTTGCGCCCTGCACAACTTTAGAGTCTTGAGTCCTTTGAGAAATTACAAAAATTTAGAATCCTGCGCGTTATTCTAATCCTTTTTTCCGAATAATCTCTAATCTACATTATGAAGGTTACCAATCTTTTGAGCATTTTGCTCTTACTGGCTTCTTTTGCCCTTTTTACTGCTTGTGATGAAAACGATGACGACGGTATACAATTTGAATTTAAGTACGACTTTGCCACGAGTGCCAACGGCTAGACAGGCGATTTTGCGGACTATCCAGTTGGGGAGGAAACTTTCTACGAATTGAATTTCTCGCATGACACGCTACCCGCTCCGCTGGATACCACCAAAAAAGCATTGAAACTGGAGGGTAACAATCACAGCGACGACCTCTTTCTCTTCACTAAAAAGAAGCTGACCGGCTTGGCTCCTAACACCGAATATAAGATTTCATTTGAATTTGTGTTGGCTTCTAATTTTCCCACCAGCTCAATTGGCGTGGGCGGTGGTCCCGGCTCGGCTACCTACGTGAAAGCAGGCGCAAGCGCTACTGAACCGAAAAAAGTGGCAGTCGCCAACTTCTACGAATTGAATCTTAAAAAAGGCAATCAATCGCAGGACGGTGACGATGCATTGGTGTTAGGCACGCTTGGCATCAGCGGCGACGATTTTGTGTACAAATTAATCGAACGCAACAGCGATGGACAAACATTCAAAGCAAAAACGGACGGCGAGGGAAATCTGTGGGTATTCGTAGGGGTTGATTCTGGTTTTGAAGGAATCCACGAGTTTTACATTACCAAGGCGAATATTCGACTTAAGTAGGCAGTTGGCGGTTATCAGTTTCCACGAGTGACGACTGCCTACTGCAAACTGCCTACTGACAATTAGAAGGGGAATTTGAAACGGCTTTCCGTCGGCACTTGCGGGAAGTCTCTTTTATTTAAAATAATGTTAACCTTAAAAATCATTATTGTATTTCGTTTATTTTTATATTTGTAATAATGTAACTTAAAACGCATTTTTTAACTAAACTCCTTCCCTTATGCATCATTTTTCCATCCATCAATGGCTGTCAATAGCTTTGCTATTCTTGATAGTACCATCTTTTTTGTGCGCACAAAAAACGCAGGATTTGAATGCCCTCAAGTTGGTCCAAAAAAAGGACGACCTTACGCTTGTGTATTACACTATTGCTACGATTTATGCCGACTCTACCAGTGCATCTTTCCAACTGGATTCTGCCTATCACTACATCGTACAGGTAGAGCAAATGCTGAGAAAATTATCGGATAAAGAAGAGAATAATGTGCGCGAAGTCCTGAAACCTACGCCTGTCAAATTGCGAAGAGAGATCACACAGCGAGCGCTTGCCAACTGCAAGAAATTCAATACGTTAGTTGCCTATGACCATTATCTGGAATATTATAAAAAAGCCGATGCCGCAGACGAAGAGCAAGCTATAAAACTCCGCAACCAACTGGCACTTTCGATGACACAGGCAAGTAACACCTATGAACAACTCAACGACACGTGGACTAAATACGGAAGCAGTATACAGGCAAAAGATGGAGCCGCCTTTTTGCAATTGGAGAAAAATCTGTTTGAAGCTTTTTTGCGCCAATATTCGTGGGCAGCTTACAGCCAATTTGCAGTCGCGCATCCGCAGCATTTGTACGTGGGCAAAAATGTGAAAGAGCGATTTGTACAGATGTGCGCAACAGATAAACCGGCGGTGGTAGAAAATTTTATCAAAACGTTTGCTAGTACGCCCTTTGAAAAACTTGCAGTGGATAGCTTTGCTGCTAAAACGATCCGGTCGGGCGATTTAAAATACAGTGCGCAGTTTCTGACCAAATATCCTACGCATCCGCAAACGTCGGCAATGTGGTTGGCTTATTACAATAGCTATAAAAAACAGTTTCCAACGCAACTGGAATTACAAAATTTTAAAGAAAAAAATCCGAAGTTTCCGTATCAAAAGGAATTGGAAGCAGATATAAAGGTGGCAGCGGAAGCAGCGTATCAAGCAGCGATGCAAAGTGATGACCTCAATAAAAGTCGTCAATTTATAAAATATAATGCGGCACATTCCAAAGTGGATTCCGTATGGCTGCATTTGTTTGAATTGGATAGGAAGAAAAGTCCGAGTCTGGCGAGTTTGGAAAGTTTCCAACAAGATTATTCTGCTTTTCCGTTTCCTAAACGCATTGAGCAGGCGCGACCGGCAGCGATTAAATACGATTATCAACAGATTTTAAAGTCGAGCGACCAAGATAGAAGTCTGGCATTTATAGCCAAACATCCTGCGTATGCAAAAATTGACTCAGTGTGGTTACATTTTTTCAATTCGTATCAGGCGCAAGCCAAAGATATGAGCGCTTGGGAACGCTTTCAAGCACAATATCCAGCATTTCCGTTTCCCCAATTGGTGAAAACCGCTATTGCTAAAACGCAGCAAAAGACGGAGAACCAAGCTTACCAATCCTTGAGCCGCACGGTGTTACTACAAGACTATTTTGAGTTTTTGAAACAATACCCTAAAAGTAGCTACAAGGATAGCGTGGGGCAGCGCATGACAACGTTGGCGATGGAATCTAAGAATATTCAAGAATTAGAAGGGTATCTACTTCAATATTCGACGTCCGAAAAGCGGCAAGCGTTGCTCTTGCATTTGTACGAATTGTATAAAAACCAGAAAGAATTGCAGGGCATCGAGGAATTTGAGAAAAAGTATCCAGATTTTTTGAACCAACAATCATTGAATAAAGATAAATCAGATTTTCGTAAGAACTTATACAAACCGTTCCGGTTGAGTAATAAAATAAATAGCAGCACGGATGACTATTCCGTCGTCATTAGTGCCGATGGCAAAACCCTTTATTTCTCGAGTGATAATCGGAGCGACGGGGTAGGTGGAGAAGATATTTTTGTGTCCTACAACGTAGACGGCGCATGGACACAGGCGGCACTGGTAAAAGAATTGAGCACTGCTGCCGGCAATGAAGCGCCACTCGCTATTTCAACAGATGGAAACGAATTGATTTATTTCGATAGCGGTATTTTATATACGTGCCGGAAAACGGAGCAAGGATGGAGCGGAACCAACCAACTTCCGAACACGATCAACCGAGACGGTTGGCAAGCTGATCCGCATATCACTGCCGACGGGATGGCAATGCTTTTTGCGTCCGGGGCGAGTCTCAACAGTAATATTGACATTTATGTGTCTTTGCGTAAGCCAGATGGCACTTGGGCGGAAGCAATTAATTTAGGAAAAAAGATTAACACGAACTTAGAAGATCGTTCTCCACTTTTGCATCCAGATATGAAAACATTGTACTTTAGTTCCGATGGTAGACGCGGAAAAGGCGAATTAGACATTTATATGAGCGAACGACTGGATAGCACTTGGACGAATTGGAGTGAACCCAGGAATCTGGGCGACACGTTGAATACCGCTGGGGATGACTGGAATTTTAAGGTGACCACTGACGGACAGTTGGCTTATTTCTCCCGAGGCACGGCTGATTTTGATATTTACAAAATCTATCTTCCAAAATCCTATCAACCCGACACGGTTGTCGTGATTGACCGCACCTTCACGGATGGCGCGGGTAAACCGGTAGCTGGCGCGAAAGTGACGGTGCGAAATTTGGAAACTGGTCAAATATTACAGCGCTCAGAAACCGACCCCAGTGGGCGTTTATATCTCTCTATTCCCAAAAATCAGGAAGGCACGATTGGATACACGATTGAAAAAGATAGCATTATGACGTACATCGGTAAAGTGGACTTGCAAAATGAAGAAAAAAAAGAAGTGGAAGATACAAAAATGTACACGCCAGAGGAAGCAAGAAAAGCGGAGATAAAGCTGCCGATTAATAATCTTTTTTTTGAAACGAACCAATTTCTTATTTTACCAAAATCGTACCTTGAACTGGATTTATTAGCGGAGACTATTCAAAAATATAATTTACGCATCGAAATTCACGGACATACGGATGATGTGGGCAGCCCTGAAAGCAACCAATTGCTTTCGCAAAATCGAGCAAATTCGGTTCGGAAGTATCTCGTGCAAAAAGGCTGTGACCAAGACCGCCTAATAGCAATCGGCTTCGGAGAAACTGCACCACTCGACACCAGCCCTACCGCAGACGGAAAAGCCAAAAACCGGCGGGTAGAGTTGAAAATAAAAAAATAGAGTAGTCAAGATGGAAACCAAATAGCCTCAACATCCTTTTGCTTCTTGATGCTATTTTGTTATATTGCATATCAAAGATTGAGCCATGCTCGAAAAAGCGTATTACCATTCTCCGTTCGGCTGTTTTGAAATTATCGGCAGTGAATTAGGGCTTATGTCGGTAAAATTAAAATATAACTTGGATTGTACAGAAACCGTTATTCCAGCATTTTTACAAACTTGTGTGATCCAACTAGACGAGTATTTTCAAGGCAAGCGCAACGCATTTGATTTGAAATTAGATTGGAGTGGCGCAGCCGAGTTTAACAGAGCGGTTTGGGCAGAATTGATAAAAATCCCTTATGGACGCACCATGTCTTACTCCGCTATCGCAGAAAAAATCGGAAATCCTGCGGCAGTGCGCGCAGTCGGTTTAGCCAATCGCAATAATCCGATTGCTATCATTGTACCGTGTCATCGCGTTATTGCAAAAAATGGGGAATTGCAAGGGTATTTTTATGGGTTGGATATGAAACGGAAGTTGTTGGAATTGGAAAATCCAATGAGTTTTGCGCAGCAGGGAAGCCTTTTTTAAATGAATAATGAAGAATTTCAGAATGCCTAATCAAGCGGCTGTTCTCCTTCGGAGTTAGAGGTGCGGGAAGGTTCACTTTCCAACATTTCTATCTGTTTTTTAAATATATACTTCGGCGTAGCCGCATACAATTCTCGATACAGCACCAACGCATTTTCCCGATAGGATTTTTCATGCGGCAGCACTTTGTATAATTCTGCGTACACCATAGCTTTTTTTTGCTTTTGTAAGGGCTTGGACAACAAACCTTTAAGTGCTACTTGCGCTTGCGCATTATTGCCATGTAATCGAAATGACTTTGCTGATAAAATCTGAGATTCAAATAATAAATCCGGATTTCCTAAGTCTATTGCAACGGAAAGTGCTTCTTGCACTACTCCATTCAACTCTTCCAGCGCGCCCGTTTCTATCAGCACCGCTCCTTTTTCGATTAAACTAAAACCCAATACAAGTTTATTCCCGATTTTTTTGGTAATGTCAATCGCACGATTATAATGCTGAATGGCACGTGGATACTCTTTCAAATAAAAGAAAATATCCGCCAGTGTATTGACTGCTTTTGCCATCCCTTTTTGATAGCCCAATTGCTCACAAATCATCAGGTCTTTTTGCAAATAATCAATCGCTTTGTAAAACTCGCCTTTATAACTCATCAATTCACCAATCAGACCCAGCGTAATCGCAATGCCCTGTTTATCACCGAGTTCTTCACACAATTGCAAATCGCGCTCAAAATGCGCCATTGCTTTATCATAATCTCCTTTTCGTTCATAAACCGTTCCGACACAGCCCGTTGCGATAGCCGTCAATTGTTTGTTGCCCAATGCTTCGCTTAATTCCAATCCTTTTTTATAATTTTCTAAAGCCTCGTCATAATTGCCTTGGTCAAAATAAACAATGCCAATTTTGGTGTATAAATCCGCCATGCCCTGCTTATCATTGCGACGTTGGGAGAGTACGAGTTGCTCCTGCTGACAGCGAATTGCCTCTGCATAATTTCCTTGATTCATATACGTAATTCCAAGATTAGCAACAATTTGAGCACTTGGAATTTCATTGCCAGACCGACTTAGTTCAATACTTTGTATGAAATACGATTTCGCCTCCTCATACTTTCCCTGCCGCATATACAAATTTCCCAGATTGCCATACACCCGCGCAATCCCACTTTTTTCCTCCATCAATTCAAACAACTGCACTGCAGTTTTCAAGTATTTAGCAGCATTGATATAATCTCCTTTGAGTACCAGCAAGCGTCCCATGCTGTTATTACATTTTCCCAGTAGGATTACGTCCCGCGTTTTTTTAGCTAATTTTAAAGCCCTGACATACGTTTGTTCACACTCCTCCCACTTACCAATCAATTCTAACACTTTACCTTTTTGTAAATACGTATGGACTTGTCGCTCTGCATCATTTAAGGTTGCCAGCTTTTTCAGCAGCTTTTCGTAATATTCTAAAGCCAATTGATTTTGATAATTTCGGCGGGCATAGTCACCTGCTTTGCGCAAATATTCACATGTTTTATCAAAATCATCTGCTTGTTCATAATGAAAAGCAAGGTCGAAATAACGTTCGTCCAAGCGGTCGGCGTACAGTCGCTCAATCGCTTCGGCAATCAATTGGTGCAACTGTTGGAGGCGCGTGCGCAACTGCATTCCATAAGCGGCTTCGCGCAACAGCGAATGCCGAAAAATATAGCGCAACTCATTCATCGCATCCCAAATCTGTCCGCGCTCGGCTACCTGAATTTGCTCTCGCAATAAAGTACCAGCGTTGCCATTGTTTCGAATAAATTCCTCCTGCCCTTTCATCACTTCGTTGAGTACCGGCAGTTCAAACTCGCGCCCAATGACCGCTGCTGCTTTCACGGTCTCTTTCACCAGATTGGACAAGCGATCAATTCGTGCCGTCAAAATCGCATTGATAGACCCTGACAGTGGAATATTTTTGTCTTCAATCGTCCAAGCACCGTCTATAAATTCCAATAAATTGCTTTCCGAAAAATAATCGAGTACCTGTTCCAAATAAAATGGATTACTATTGGTCGTCCGCAACAACAATTCGTAAAATTCTGCTGCAATCGAACCCCCCAATTGCAATTCGGCAAACTGGCGAACAGACGCTGGCTCCAGTACATTCAAATTGATTTCTAATTGTGACGGCGGATTAATTTGTAGCACATCCTCTTCTAAAATAGTCGGTTTGGTGCCATCATCGCGCAGGCGAGAGGTGACGAGCAATAAAATGGAATAACGAGCAAGGTATTTAACCAATTCTTGCAGCAACTCGCGCGAGTTGTCATCCAGCCAGTGTGCGTCTTCTAATTGTATCACAATCGGCTGTACCAATGATTCCGCAATAATCAGCGTCAAAATTGCTTGAATAGTATTCTGATAACGTCCCTTTGCATCCAGCAATTCCCAAATGGAATTTTCATACGGAATACCAATCAAGGCGGCTAAGATGGGCTGGGTACGCGTCAGTTCTTTTCCAATAAATTCAACTTCTGGGTAGCCTTCTATTTGTTGTAAATTGCCTTGCAAACGATGAAACCAATGTTCAAATTTCTCCCGACTATTGACGGAAATACCATCGAGCGATTGCTCAAAATAATTGCGCAAGAAATAAAGAAATGGATTGAATGGCTTGCGCAAAATCTGGTCGCTTTGGCACACCAGCCAATCTATTTTTCCGTCCTTCGTCAGCAGTTGCTTGAGTTCGTAAGTCAGGCGACTCTTGCCAATACCCGCTTCTCCAAAAATATAGGCAATCCCGGCGGGCTTTTTTTCCAATAAAGGCGCTGCAAATTGAATGAGTCGTTGCAATTCGGGGTCGCGCCCAACCATCTGCCCGACAAACGCGGTACGTGCGTCTACATTTCTACTTTTTAGTTTGAAAGTCGGTACATTTCCGGGAATACCTTTGTATTTTATATCGCCTTTGTGTTCAAACGTAAAAAGATGATTCTTGCGAATTTCCGCATCTACCAGCACTTCGCCCCAGTCTGCAAAAGTCATCAAGCGAGCAGCGAGATTCACGCGATTGCCCACTGCCGCATATTGACAGCGTTCTTTTCCACCTACAAATCCCGTATAAGCCGTGCCAATCGTGATGCCTGCCCGAAACATCAAGCCGCTTTCTTCTTGCAACTGCCAACTGTCCTCTTTTACACTCGTGATAAATTCCAATGCACGTTCTACATTATTTTCAAATAAAACGGGCGCGCCAAAAAAACACGTCATCACACCGCCCTTATCTCCAAAATCAATTTCTTTGAAATAACCGGCAAAATTATCAATGTTTTCTAATACAATGTTTGCAAACTGGTCGAGCAACTCGTGGCTTTCCACTCCTGAAAAAGAAATAAAAACGGTAATGACCGAGCGAAATTCTCCATCTCCATTCATATTCAAGACTGCTTCCGGTACAAACTGTTTGGCAAGTTCCGTATCTATTTCAGGTAATTCTACGGACACCACTTGCCAATCGTCAATCGGAGGCGGATTCACCAGTCGAAAAAAATGGGGTTCTACCGCTATGAGTTCAAACGGAGCGTGGTCGAGCATTTGCCGCATGGCGTCATCAAGAATAATATCCTGATTGCTGGCGCGATTTTGACACTGCGCACTGTTTTCAATCGGCGCTCCTCGAAAATAAAAAGTTTTAAACTGATGTCCCACAATACCCCATTCTACCCGCCCCCAAGACAGACCAATCTTCAAGCCAATCGTAAAATTGCTGAATTGGAACGCCCGTCTGCTAAAGTATTGGCGCACTTGCAAAGCCGTCTGTATAAATTCGATAGGTGTAAGCGAAGTCTCTCGGGCAGGAAAAATGGCGGTAAACGCATCGCCAGCAAAGTAAGGAATGAAGCCACCACGCGCGTAAACGAGGTTGATCAAGGGCGTAAAAATATCGTTCAGAATAATAGACAATTCTTCCGCACCCCGATGCCCTTTACCCATCAGGACTTCGGTGAGCGGCGTGAATCCCGACAGGTCAATGAACATCGTAAACGCTTGCAATTGCCCTCGAGTCTTACCTTGTCGGTATTGTTCTTGTATAAAATGCGGTATCAATTTCTTCTCAAATTAAGTTGATATGGTGATATAGTGATCCCGTTTTACGGGACAAGTTATGTTGATGTGCTAACAACTTCCTGTCAATGAGGTAATTAAAAAATTAATAACGTCAATTATTTTTCTGTCAACAAATTAGCACATCAGCACATTAGCATATTAATTTATGTCCTCTAAAAGCTCAATGAGCCATTTTAACAATCTACAAAGCTACAACATCATACTGGTATTTTAGGCTTAAACACAGGTTGCTGTTCTACCATTTTAATTTTGAAAAAGTTGAAGAAACGAATATTTTTGCGCCCTATGCAACTTTTTGAAACCAGTGGTATCTATTTGAAGAGATTTTGAACGAGCCGGATGAAAACAACAATTTTTTTGGCAGCACTTGTAATTTTTCAGAATACATAGAGTATTACCTATATCTTTTTGATAACCACAATAGCCAAGTCATCCGACCATGACAAAAACAACTATCCTTATCTTGGCACTTAGTGTGCTTCTATGTAGCATATTACAAGCATAAACACTCGATTCTTTGAAAAGACAAGTCTCAGCATTCCGTACCACTAAGCCTATTCTGATTGATGGCATTCTATCAGAAGAAGACTGGCAACAAGCTGCCCCCGCCGAAGACTTCGTCCAACATCAGCCTGTGTTTAAAGACCTGCCTTCCCAAAAAACCGTTGCAAAAATCATGTATGACAACACCGGTTTGTATTTTGGTATTTTATGCTACGATGCTCAGCCAGATAGTATTTTAAAGGAATTATCGCAGCGCGACAACCTCGGCAATACAGATTGGGTTGGCGTTTTTATGGATACCTATTGAGATGGTATTAATGGAGTAAGCTTTATTGTGACCCCCGCCAACGTTCAATTTGATGCCAAATATTCCACGTTTGGAGAAGACGAAGGCTGGGATGCCGTGTGGGAAAGTAAAACAAAAATAACGCCGGAGGGCTGGGTAGCCGAGATCAAAATTCCATACGCTGCGATTCGTTTTCCGAAAGAGGACAATCAGGTGTGGCACCTCAACTTCATGCGCAAGCTCCAACGCAAACAGGAGCGCAGCACTTGGAATGCCTTGGACCCGCAGCTCAATGGATTGTTGAATCAATCAGGTTACTTGACGAATATTAAAAATATAAAATCGCCTGTACGTCTGCAAGCTACGCCTTTTGTGGCGGTGTACGGCGAATTATACCACGACCGAAATAACGACCCAAAAAATAGTTACGGACGCTCCATCGTTGGCGGCATGGATGTGAAATACGGGATTAGCGATGCTTTTACGCTCGACATGACGCTCATTCCTGACTTTGGACAGGCACAATCCGACAATCAAGTTTTGAATCTCTCGCCTTTTGAGGTGCAGTTCGATGAAAATCGGCAGTTTTTTACCGAAGGAACGGAATTGTTTAGCAAAGGTGGCTTATTCTATTCAAGACGCATCGGCGGTAGACCTATTAATTCCAACAAAGTATACGAAAACTTACGAGAAGGCGATGAACTCATAGAAAATCCAATTGCACCACAGTTATACAATGCTACTAAAATATCCGGTCGGACGAGCAAGGGCTTGGGCATTGGTTTTTTTAATGCAACATCTGGAGAGACTTTCGCAACAATTAGGGATTCGGAAGGCACAGAACGAAAATTTCAAACCGACCCATTGACCAATTTTAATGTGTTTGTGCTCGACCAAAATTTAAAAAACAACTCGTTCGTCACGCTCATCAACACCACCGTGTTGCGCAATGGAAGCGATTATGATGCGAATGTGACCGGTGCTGTTTTTGATTTGAAAGACAAGAAAAATGCTTACTCCGTGAGTGGCGATGTGTCGGTCAGCCAAAAATATTTTACGGACAATACAGATGTAGGACATTCGTACAGTGTGAGATTGCGCAAAACCAGTGGACCTTGGTTCGCAGGGGTCGGTTTCAATGAGGAAAGCGATACGTACGACCCGCGCGATTTGGGATTCCTAAATAACAACAATGGTCAAAATGCCTTTGCCTACGTAGAATATAACCGCGCGAAGCCCTTCTGGAAGTTCAACCGAGGCGGCATTGGCATGGAACACAATTATGAACGTTTGTACGAACCGTCCAAGTTTGCAAGTTATGGTATGAACTTTTACGTTTACGGACAGACGAAAGGATTTTGGGATTTAAACGTTTTCACTTATCACGAGCCTTCTGTGACCTATGATTTTTTTGAACCGCGTACGCCCGGCAGGTATTATCGCTTCCCAACCAGCAACAATTATGGCTTATTCATCGGCACCGATAGTCGTAAAAAGCTACGTCTTTCTTTGAATGGCAATTTTAGAAATTTCAGTGAAACAGGCAGGCACCGTTTGAACATATATTTCTCACCCCGCTACCGCGTGAACGACAAACTTAATTTTCAATTGAATGTTAAACCGTCTTTTTGGACGAAGGATGTGGGCTACGTCAATAACACGACCATTGATACAACAGGCAATACCGGCATTATTTTTGGAACGCGCGACCGCACGACGGTAGAAGTGAATTTAAATACAAATTATACGTTCAACGAAAAAATGGCAATCAGCTTCCGTATGCGCCACTACTGGTCGAAGGTAGAATACGAGCGTTTTAATTTATTAGCATCGGACGGCACGCTGGCAACAACAGATTACTCCAACAACCACGATAATGACTACGACGCTTTCAATATTGATATGATCTATCGCTGGCGATTCGCACCGGGCAGCGATGTGTACATCATCTGGAAGAACTCGATTTTTGACTTTGAAGAAAGCACACAAATCAATTACTTCCGAAATTTGAACGGACTCACCCGCGCCCCACAGAGCAATAGCTTATCGCTGAAAATCATTTACTTTTTGGATTATAATAATTTCGTGAAAACAAAGTCGTAGCACACCTAGTCTTTTTTACCACAACGGACATAAAGTTTTTCACAAAGCGCACAAGGAAATCTTGTGCGCTTTGTGTATCCCTTGGTGACCTTTGTAGTGAAAAGTGTACGTTCGGAAGGCAAAAAGGGTTAAGGGAAACTGGTATATTTAATGGTAAAAAATAATGGAACGAGCTGTCCAATTCGACAAAAATCGGGCAGCTTTTTTTATTTTGGGAAAAATCCCTCCATACTATATGTCATTCTTTTAACCAAACTTGTTGTTTATGAACTATTTGAACTGTATTATCGCCTTCGCGTTGTGTTGCATTTGCAATGTGGCGCTTGCCCAACAAAATATGAGCTACCAAACACCGCCAAAAGCAATTGCCGACCTCATAGATGCGCCGCCTACGCCAGTCGTGAGCGTCAGCCCTGATAAAGCTTGGATGCTGCTACTCAGCCAGCCGAGTTTGCCCTCTATCGAAGAAGTGTCGCAGGAAGAATTGCGCTTGGCAGGGATTCGTATCAATCCGAAAAATAATGGTTCGAGCCGTGCTGCTTATTACAATGGTGCTTCTTTAAAATCAATTACAAATAATAAAGAATTAAGTATCAGCGGTTTACCACAGGATCCTCAATTAGAAAATGTACAGTGGTCGCCCGATGGTTCTAAAGTAGCGTTCACAAATAGTCTGGATAATGGAATTGAAATATGGGTATTAGATATTCCAACTGCAATGGCAAAACGTCTGACTAGAGCTAATGTAAATGACGCAATCGGAACCCCATTTACTTGGCTGCCCGATAACAAAACAATTCTATACAAAGCTATTCTGGCAAATCACGGCGAAGCGCCTAAAGAACCCACCGTACCAAAAGGTCCGATTACTCAGTCCAATGACGGCGAAGTCGCGCCCGTGCGCACGTATCAAGATTTGTTGAAAAACCCGTATGATGAAAGTTTGTTTGAATATTACGCGACTACCCAATTGACGCTACTTGATGTTGTAACCGCCAAAAACACTCCTTATAGCAACAGCGGCATGATTTCCAATTTTGACGTTTCGCCGGATGGGAATTATTTTTTGATGACCACTTTATTAAAACCCTTCTCTTACCTCGTGCCGTATTCTCAATTTCCACAGGAAGTTGCGATTTGTGATAAAAAAGGAACGAAAGTAAAAACAATCGCCCATGTGCCAGTCGGCGAAACGTTGCCGAAAGGATTTGATGCGGTACGAGAAGGTCCACGCAGTTTTTCTTGGAGAGCGGATATGCCTGCAAGTTTGTATTGGGTAGAAGCGCAAGACGAGGGCGACCCGAAGAAAGTCGTCGCCATTCGGGATAAAATGTTCTATATTGAAGCACCGTTCAACACGGAACCGAAGGAAAGTATTGGTTTTAAATTGCGCTACGCAGGTACAATTTGGGGCGATGGAAAATTGGCAATTTCCTACGAACGCCAATGGCAAAACCGTCAGGAAATCATCAGCCAATGGAGTCCAGAAAAAGCGATGGATAGTAAAGCCACTATTTTCGACCGTTCGTATGAAGATAGCTACACCGCGCCGGGCAGTTTTCAAACCAAACGCAATCAGTACGGTCGCAATGTTTTGCTTACCGCAAATAATAATAAAACGCTTTATCTAATTGGAATTGGTGCTTCCCCAGAAGGCAATCGCCCATTTATAGATGAATTTGACATTACAACCAAAACGGCAAAACGACTTTGGCGTTCGGAAGCACCGTTTTATGAAGTCCCTTTTGCATTACTCGATCCACAAAAAGCAACGGTTTTGACGCGCCGCGAATCCACGAATGAGCCGCCCAATTATTTTATCCGCAACTGGAAAACTGGCAAGTTGACTCAGTTGACTGATTTTGATAATCCATACCAAGAGTTGGAAGGTATTGGCAAAGAATTAATAAAATATAAGCGCACGGACGGAGTCGAAATGACGGGAACCATGTATTTGCCGAAAGGCTACAATAAAGAAAAAGATGGTCCGCTACCGGTGTTCATGTGGGCGTATCCGCGCGAGTTTAAAAGTGCTGATGCTGCAAGTCAAGTGACCAGTTCGCCTTATGAATTTACTCGGATTAGCTGGGGTTCGCCGCTTTTTTGGGTCACACAAGGTTATGCCGTTTTTGACAATTTTAGTATGCCGATTATTGGTGAAGGCGACAAGGAGCCGAACGAAAGTTTTGTAGAGCAACTCCGCATGAATGCTGAAGCTGCCGTAAATAAAATCGTAGGAATGGGCGTGGCAGACCGCGACCGCATCGCTGTAGGTGGACACTCGTATGGTGCTTTTATGACCGCTAACTTATTGGCACACACGGACTTATTCGCAGCTGGTGTCGCTCGGAGTGGGGCTTACAATCGTACGTTGACACCTTTTGGTTTTCAAAGTGAAGAGCGCAGTTTCTGGGAAGCCCCGGACGTGTACGCCAAAATGTCTCCTTTTTATTATGCAGATAAAATTAAAGAACCGATTCTCCTCATTCATGGTGAGGCGGATAACAATTCCGGTACGTTTCCGATTCAAAGTGAGCGTTTTTACACCGCATTGAAAGGACATGGAGCGACGACTCGATTGGTTTTATTGCCACACGAAAGTCACGGCTACCGCGCTAAGGAATCCGTCATGCACATGCTGTGGGAAACAACTTCGTGGTTAGATAAATATGTGAAAAATAAGCCAAAAGGAGGACGGGAGGTGAAACCGTAAGGGGTGATTAGGTGATGGGTGATTGGGTGATGCACGACTTGGCACAATAACTCGGACTTTTACGGCTGCATGTGTCTGAAATGTGATTTTTATGATTTTTATGATAAGTGTGATTTGCGCAAACGCGCTGCACACTCTGCGCCTCTGTGGTTTAAAAAAATGTGGTGAGAGCTGCCAATTGTCTGAATCAGAATTTGCAGCATTATAGAATTGTCAGAATTCACGTTTATCACTGCGTCCTTTGCGAAAAACCTTTGCTGTCTCTTCGGTAAAAAAATGCTGTGAGAGCCACATAGAGCGAAAAATACAATTACAGGGCAGCGTCGGCACACAACCGGGGCTGTCTTTTTTTATACAAAATACAGGAGACAAGGCAGCATCGAACAACACTGACTTACGACCTATTTTTGAAAATATACTTAAGTTTTGAAAAATTGGAGCTAAGTAAAAAGGGGGGAATTTGCTCAGCTCTACTTGTCCTCTTCCAGAAAAGCGTTCACGGCTGCCACCGCGTGCTTGACCTTTTCATAATCAATGCTGTAATGAATAAACTTACCGTCGCGCTCGGTCTGCACCAATCCCGCCTTGCGCAAAATACGCAGGTGTTGAGAGGTGATAGACTGTTCGAGCTTAAGCGTGTTGTAAATTTTGTTCACATTGATTAAGTCATTTTGGTCAATGAATTCCAGAATTTGAAGCCGCAGCGGATGGGAAATTGCTCGTAGAATCTCCGAGGACGTTTCCAGCTTCTCGTGGTTAATGTTAACCTTCGCTTTTCTCATAGTTTTTGATAGTGTGTAGTTACAAAATAATACCCTGATTAACTCGATTGGAAAATAAAGCATACACCCAATCGCGCTAATCATGGCATAAGATAGCAAATATGCGTTTTTTTCTCTTTTTCCCAAAACACACAAAAATTCTATTCGCAAACTTGTTGATTTCCAACCGTTGCAATTAGAATTTTAATTATCAGTTCTTGGGTAGTTGGCTCCCTTTTTACCGCTCACCAATCACCAATCACTGCTAAAATAGCCTCTCTCTTTGTAACTCAAAAAGACACAAAAAGAGCCATGAAAATAGGATTCTCACAGCTCTTTTTGGTATTAGCGGCTAAGATATAAAACGTATTCGATATTTCCAAATAGTTTAGGCAGCCAATTCTTCCACCAAGCGGGAAATTTGTGCCAAACGGTCTTTGTCCAACGAATAGTTAATAAATTTGCCCTGACGCTCGGTAATTACAACTCCCGCACGGCGCAAGATAGCCAAGTGCTGCGAAGCAACGGATTGCTCCAAACGCAACTTGATGTAAATGTCCGTCACGGTCATATTGCCATGTTCTTCCAACAGGTCAACGACGCGCTGGCGCAGTTTGTGGTTGATGGCGCGTAGCACCAATACCGCTTTGCGTAGCTCCGCGTAGTCAAGAAGGACATTGTTTTTGCCCTTTTTTAGAACGATACTTTCACTTTTTTGCTTTCTCATAAGATGTTGTTTTAAAATTAGAATGTTATACTTAAATTTGACAAAACGTTTCGGATACCATACAAATCTAAAACGTTCAATTCGGTTTTTATTAGATGCGTGTTTTTTCTGTTATACAAAAATACAAAAAGTATTAGAAAATAAAAATTTTTATATATCAAAAAATTGAAAATATATATATTTAACAATTTACACCTCTAAAACATCCAAAATTGCGTCCCATTCGTCAAACGATTTGTATCCGATTATTTCTTCAACACTACCTGTGACGTGCAATCCATACAAATGTAACACATTTAACATATTATTTAACATTTCTGGCTGCAAATCAATGCTCAATACAATCGAAAAAGTTGAGCAGCATTTTTTTAAAAAGCCAACAGATAACGGATAGTCTTCATTTAACATTGTCCAAGTAATTCCATTTTTAGTAAAATTTAACACAAAAAATTGGACGAACGGTGTCCATGTTTCCAAAAGGCTCGTCAAATCAGCAGGAGTAGTCGTTCTTTCTACCACAATTTCTTTTAAAACCGGTACAGCAAGTTGCAAATCAATCACCGTTTCTACCGGCGTAGCCATTCCCAACAGCACCACGTCCAACTGCAATCGCTCTGCTGCCTCTCGAATTTCATAAGCTTCCTCCAATTGAAATGCGCCCACCATTTTCACCCCATCCACCCATTCCCGAATGGCACTCACCGCACGGGGTTCTATAAAAGATTCGGAAGTTGGGTCAAAATCAAACAACAGCCACTCTGCTTCCCGTGCTGCAAAGTAACGAGCGTCGGTCAGGTTACTAATTGGACCCGCCAGAATTTTTGTTCTCAACATTTGTGAAAAATCTTTTTATTTTACTCAAAATTACATGAAAATGTCTCGTTTTTGCTGTTGCGAAGCTGCGAAATCTACGGGAGAAAACAAAGTGTAATATATGGCTTCAAAAAGCTACTTTGAATTAGTATTCGAGGTAACCCAAAAAGTCCCGCACGGACACGTTACCACTTACGGAGCCATCGCCGATTATCTGGCACTCGGCTCGTCGCGCATGGTTGGCTGGGCACTCAACAACTGCAAGGAAGGCGACGGCGTACCCGCTCACCGCGTCGTGAACCGCAAAGGCGAACTCAGCGGACGCAATCATTTCAATCCGCCATCGTTAATGCAAGAGCTGCTGGAGCAGGAGGGCGTTGTTGTCGTTGACGACCGCGTTCAGAATTTTGATAGGTTATTCTGGCAGCCACAGGAGTTGGAAAAATGAAAATAGGTCATAGGGTAAAGGGTTAATAGGGTGATGCGCGACCACACGTTAAAAACTTTGTCCCGATATATATTGGGATGAAAAATGTCTGAACTGTGATTAATTAATTTTTGTGATGGATGTGATTTATCACATACTTTGCGCGCTCTGCGAAAAACCGCTGTGTCCTCTGCGGTTGAAAAAAATGCGGTGAGTGCCGCAAAAAGTGACCAAGCAACAAGCGATCAAAAAACTTCAAATCTCAAACGCTAAACTTTATAATATGAAATCAATCGCAATCATCCTTATTCTAACATTTTTTTATACCAGCATCATCTTTGCCCAATCCACCCCCGTCGGCACTTGGAAAACCATTGACGACCAAACGGGCGAAGCCAAATCTCACGTCGAGATTTATGAAAAAGATGGCAAGTTCTATGGCAAAATTGCTAAACTCCTCGAGCGAGAATCCGATGTTAAATGCGAAAAATGCCCCGGCTCTAAAAAGAACAAACCCCTCATCGGTATGCTCGTCATCGAAAACCTCACCTTCTCCAAAGGATTCTGGAAAAACGGCACCATCTTGGACCCCGAAAGCGGCAATGAATACAGTTGCAGCATCTGGCTCGAACCCGGCAAAACCGATGAACTCAAAGTACGCGGCAAACATTGGACTGGCTTATACAGAACCCAAACTTGGTATAAAGTGAAGTAAAATGCGAATAGGTGATGGGGTGACGACGCGACTAAGAGACCGAGTGACCAAGTGATTGTACTAAAAAGCCGGTGGGACTGATATAATTATAGCAACAAGCGAAACAATATCCCAATATCCCGCGACCTTAACAAAAAAAATTGGAATACACAATATTTCAGGTTATCTTAAAGTTTACTATTCGAGTTTTTGGAATTTACCTCATCACTAAAACGCTTTCATGAAGCAAACCTTTACATCTGCACATTTACTCCGCTACATTTACAGGGAGACTTCGGCATCAGAAACGCTTGCCATAGACGCTGCGCTGCACCAAGACGACGCGCTGTGGAGCAAGTATCAGATGCTCTTGCAAGCCTACCGCCAATTGCCCAAAGCGACGTTTCGCCCGTCCACTAAGGCAATTCAAAACATTTTGGCGTACAGCAAACAAGCCGCTGTAGAAAAGCCAGCATAGAACACCTCTGCTCGTAAATGGGAAAGTCCTTCATAAGCCAAGTTGGTTTATCAAGGGCTTTTTTAATTTGGGCGCACCCCTTTTCCCCCCTCGGGGCTGGGGTTCGGGTCGGGCTATCCGCTCTTTCCGCCCTGCGGGACGGAACCGCTGCTATCCCTTGCGCGGTTCCACATTTCCAAATCAAAAAACCACATTTATCTCCTGCTTCAATCAATTCTTCAACTTACGAAACCTTCAACAAAAATGAAAAAATGAGGGAGCGACCACATGACGAGAGAAACTTTGCGGCTTTTCGGCTTTGCGTGAAAAATGACCAAGTAAAGAGAAAAGAAAGTCCGACCGCGGGTCGCCTTAGCTTTAGCGGTGGCACAAGGACTCACATAATTATAGCGAAAAAAATATCCGAATATCCCAATATCCATTTTTTGCAAAAAAATTATGTTACCTTCCATAAAAATTTCGTCTAATAAAAAGAGCGACAAATAGTTGGTAGAATGCAACAAATAATTTATATTTGCACACCAATTAAACAAATCGTTTTTTAAACAGCAGTTATGAATAGCAAGAGGTCTGGTTTTGTTTTCCGGCTTCCGGCATCTAACTAAAAAACAGTATCATGTCAAAAGACAAAGAAGCCATGTCGAAAGATAAAGAAGCCAAACTCAAAGCTCTCCAATCTACCTTGGACCGGCTGGATAAAACCTACGGCAAGGGCACTATCATGCGCTTAGGCGATAAGCAAATCGTAGAAGCAGAAATTATTCCAAGTGGTTCCCTCGGTTTAGATGTCGCAATGGGTATCAATGGATTTCCGAAAGGACGGGTCATTGAAATCTACGGGCCAGAATCTTCGGGTAAAACGACCCTCGCTATTCACGCCATTGCAGAATGCCAAAAAGCAGGCGGTATCGCCGCTTTCATTGATGCAGAGCACGCATTTGACCGCTCTTACGCACAAGCCCTCGGCGTAGATACTGACAATCTTTTGATTTCCCAGCCAGACAACGGCGAGCAAGCACTCGAAATTACCGAGAACCTCATCCGCTCTGGTGCAATTGACATTATCGTTATTGACTCTGTAGCTGCACTCGTACCGCGTGGCGAAATTGAAGGCGAGATGGGTGATTCTAAAATGGGTTTGCAAGCACGATTGATGTCACAAGCCATGCGTAAACTTACGGGCACGATTGGTCGTACGGGCTGCTGTTGTATTTTTATCAACCAGTTACGCGAGAAAATCGGCGTGATGTTTGGTAATCCAGAAACGACTACCGGCGGTAATGCTTTGAAATTCTACGCTTCCATGCGTTTGGATATTCGTAAATCAGGTGCCGGTATCAAAGATAAAGATGGCAACATTTTAGGCAATCATGTGCGCGTGAAAGTCGTGAAAAATAAATTAGCACCGCCCTTCCGCGTAGCAGAGTTTGACATCGTATTTGGAGAAGGTATTTCCAAGAATGGCGAAATTGTGGATATGGGCGTGGATTGTGAAATTATCCAAAAAAGTGGTGCTTGGTACAGCTACAACAGTGCTAAAATTGCACAAGGTCGAGAATCAGCTAAACAATTTTTAGCAGATAACCCAGAAGTAGCAAAGGAGATAGAGTTGAAAGTGAAAGAAAAACTGATGGCTGGTTTAGCCGTGAAAGCAGCTACAAAAGCAGTAGATGGAGATGGCGTAGAAGCTACGGTAGAGGCAGATGAATTCTAAAAAATAAAATGATAAGAGCAGAAAGAAGGTGACATCTTCGCAGTAGGTGTCATCTCCTTTCCTCTTATTTTTACCGCTGTCCTAACAATTCTTCTAACGCCCCTTTCACAAATTTCCCCAATTCACTCACATACCCTTGTGAAAAATCAAATGTAATCCCCGCCGCTTCGTACACTTCATTGATCGGTTTGCTATAACCCAAACTCAAAGCTTGAATATAGTTTTCAATGGCTTGCGCTGGATTTTCAAAATATTGTTTCCAAATAGCAATCGCGCCCAATTGTGCCATGCCATATTCAATGGAATAAAAAGGAGCTTCAAAAATATGTAATTGCTTGTGCCACAAGTACTCAGAGTAATGTTCTAATCCGCTGCGGTCTATATTAGATGGGTTGAATTCTAAATAAATTTTCATCCATTCGGCTTTGCGCTCTTGCCGATTGTGAAAAGGATGCGTGTATGCCCAGTGTTGAAATTTATCCACCGTAGCTATCCAAGGTAGAATGCGCAAGACATTTTCTAACTGACTGATTTTAGCGCGGCGCAAATCCTCCGGCTTCTCAAAAAATACTTGCCAGTGCTCCATTGCCAACAACTCCATTGTCATAGCAGCCAATTCCGCAATTTCTGATGGAAGGCGGCAAGCACTCAATTTTTGCTCTCGGATGAGGTAGGAATGGATGGCGTGTCCGCTTTCGTGCATGAGCGTGCGCAAGTCGGCAAGCAAATGAGTCGCATTCATAAAAATAAACGGCACACCCGACAGATGTAAAGGCATATTGTAACCACCCGGACGCTTACCCGGACGCGATTCTAAATCTAAATGCCCCATTTCTTGCATAATTGCCAATACCTCGCCGAAAAGTGGGTGCAATTGCGACAAGCATTCAATAGATTTTTCTAATAAATTCTCCGCACTGTTGAATGGACGCAGCGGCATTCTTCCTCCTGTATCTACATTCAAATCCCAAGGACGGAGGGCTTCCAAGTCTAAAGCACGGCGGCGATATTCATTCAATTCATCCACTAACGGCAGGATTTCCGAGGCGATAGAATCATGAAAATTCAAACAATCTGCTACCGTATAATCAAACCGACCTAACGCTTTAAATTTATAATCTCGGAAATTTTCAAAACCGGCATTTAACGCAATTTGATGGCGTTTCAACAACAATTCATCAAACAAATCCTCCAACTGACCCGAATCTTGCAAGACCCGAACACTAATTTTGTGGTAAATCGCTTCTCGGCAGCTCCGGTCCGGTTCCTCCAGCAAAGCACCTGCTTTTTGCAGCGTCATTTGTCGCCCATTCATACCGATGGTCATTTCAGAAAAAATCTTGCCGTATTCGCGGGACTTGAGTTGCACATCCGTAGAAAGGGGGATATTTTCAGAACTAAACAATTCGACTGCATTGCGAATATTTCGAATATAAATCGAAAACTTTGCCGTTTCTAATGCTTCCAAATAAGGCGAGTCTACTAATTTTTGATTCAATTCATTATCCAGTGCGGCAATGCGCGGCGACAATTCCTGCACGGCATAATGATATAACTCAATCGCTCGCTCGTCCGTGTTGTCAGTCGTCACTTTGATATAGCGCCATGCAAAAGCTTCGCCCACCGTCGCATCCAATTCACTTCTATCAAATATCCAGCGTTCGAGGTCTTTTACATTTTGAATGGGGCGTTTGAGCAGGCCTTCGTAATAAGGCTTTAATTTTGACCAAACGGTCAGTTTGAATCCTTCCGGCAAATATTCTTTCTGTCGCGGTAGGGGCAGTGTGGTAGCGGTCATCTTATGGTGTCTTATTTTAACGTGTTTGATAAAACGCTGTGCGCCGCCCCGTTACGAAGTTATTCAGTTTCCTCTTTTTTTTCTTCTTCGCTTTCAGGCTGCGGCACTTCTATTTGCAGCATATTGTTTTCCTGTAATATAGCAAACCACTTAATCATTTTTTTAATATCACTGGTGCGTACTCGATCGCGGTCGTACATCGGCAATATCGTTGCAAAATAAGCGTGCAACTCATTATTGGAGGCATCAGCATTGATAGGCGGATTGCTCTCTCGTTGTGCCCACATACTGGTCAGCACATTTTGCAACTCCATTGTTTCACCATCTTGGGTATAAATCCCAATAGACTCCAATGGCGTGAACTGATGCCCGCGCGATGGAACAAACTTCCGCTTTCCCGAATCTAATTCTTCGATAATCAACCCATTAGCGCGATTGGCAACTAAACGATAAATGCCGGACAGACCTGTGATAGAAACAAGTTTTTCTAAATTCATCTCTTTGAACCTCTTTGTTGAGGTTCAAAGGTACGCACTAATTTGTCTTGGTGGTAGCCTAAAAACTCAAAGCCGAACAGTGGTGGGGGTCAAAAAAAGTAGGTTTGAGGGGTGTGTTTCTAAACCTGCCATAAAAATACGTTCTTTTATAATGAGTTCAAAGCGATTAGCACATATTAATTTTAAATATTAGAAAGGAAATACTATCTCCAGTATCCAACTCACAACTCATCCACTTTTCCAGCCACCACTTCCCAATAATCATTCGGATTCAAATATTTTTGCGCCAGCGCTTGCAAATCCTCCGCCGTCACCTCTTGTACTTCTTGTACCAATTTTTCAAAATAAGAAAGCGGCAAATCTTCGCTGATGACCGTCTTCACTACATCCGACACATTAAAAGGTCCATCCAACATATTCAAAAAACCGCCCATCACGTAGTTGCGTACCATCTCCATTTCATCTTCTTCCACTATTTCTTCTTGTAGCAACTCCATTTCATTATAAATTTCATCCAATGTTTTCTGTGCCAATTCATTACTAACTTCCGTTCCAATATAGAAACAACCATCAAAATTCATCGTGTCCAGCGCGGAATAGATATTATAGGTGTAGCCTTTTTCTTCCCGAATATTTTCCATCAGCCGCGAGCCAAAATAACCGCCCAAAATCGTATTCAACATATACCAGCCCACATAGTCCTCATGATGGCGATTGAAAAGCTGCCTACCTACCCGGATTGCCATTTGCACCGTTTCCTCATTTTCAATACGCACTTTTCGCTCCGACGAAGGCTGTGCTTTTGGCTGCGCGTTCAATTTATTTCCGGTTTGAATAGCGCCGCTCAAGTAACGATTTAACGTAGTTAATACTTCATCCGTTACTTTTCCACTCACCACGATTTGGCAATTGCCAGTCGTATAACAACTTTGATAATGCCGAATCAGGTCTGCTCGTTCCAGCGCACCGTAGGTTTCAGGGTAACTATTATAGCCATACGGATGGTCTCTTCCAAAAATCAATTCCGTGACGGAGCGATAGGCAAGTGTATCATTTTTCGTCAGGTCTATTTGCAGGTTTTGTTGGTTCACTTGAATAAACGTATCCAATTCTTTTTGTGGAAAGTTAGGCGAAGCCAGCATTTCCGCCATAATTGGCACGACTTGGTCAAAATGTTTATTCAAACTATGCAACAAAACGTTGGAAGTATCAATATGAAACGGCGTGCTAATGCTGCTTCCGTAAAAATCAAATTTTTCTGCAATCGCTGCTGAATCGTAGTTTTTCGTACCTTCTTTGAGCATGGAAGCGGTGGCACGTGCGGCAAGTTGCTTGTGTTCAAATGGGCGACCGGCATTAAAAATCAATTCTACTTTCAATACTTCCTGCGTGCCCATATTCACCACATATACCGGAATGCCATTGTCCAATGTAATAATAGGAATGGACGGCAACGCCAATTTTTCAATGTTGTGTACAACGGGCGATTGTGTTCTGTCTAACATAAATGCTTAAAAATTAAGGGTGCAAAGATAGGAATAGATACCAGATAGTTAGATGCCGGATAAAATTAGATGCCACCCCGACCACTGTCGGGGAGACCTCTGCGGTTGAAAAAAATGCTGTGAGGGTTTATAAAGTGTGACCAAGTGCAAAAAACTTTGCGACTTTGCGGCTTTGCGTGAAAAAAAGTGGTAAGGGCTGTAAAGAGCGAAGAAGTAACGAAGCGCACGCGCACAAAAATATTTTAACATAACTTGTCCCGCTCTGCGGGAAAAACACGCAAACACAAAGTTCTCCACACCCTGTTAATAATCCATTTAGAAAAATCACGAAGAAAACCTATTTTTGCAGGCGAATGATTGTAAATTGGGGATTGTTAGAAAAAAGATTTAGTGAAAGTGAGACCAAGTGACGTGCCTAATACCAAATATCTAATAAAAATAATATGAAATTTAGCGTTTCTTCTTCCGAATTGCTCAAGCGACTGCAAATAGCGGGTGGCGCGATTGGCTCCAATCCGGTGCTGCCTATTTTGGAAGATTTTTTATTTACCATTACCGGTAGTAGATTAATTATAGCCGCGACGGATTTGGAAACGTCCATTACCACCGAAATTGAAGTGATGGCGGATTCGGATGGCTCAATAGCCGTGCCTGCTAAAATTTTGTTGGAAACATTGAAAGCCTTACCCCAGCAGCCGATTACTTTTTCAATAAACGATGAGAATTTTGGAATTGAAATTACCTCTGCCTATGGCAAATACCGATTGGCAGGTGAAAATGGAGTGGATTTTCCGCGCATTCCAGAAGCCGATACCGTGGATACGGTGACTTTACAAAGTGGTATTTTATTGCAAGGGATTAATAAAACGCTCTTTGCGACGAGCAACGACGAATTGCGTCCAGCGATGTCCGGTGTGTATTTTCAAGTAGATTTTAATAAACTCACGCTTGTGGCAACGGATGCGCACAAGCTCGTGAAATATTCGTTTTCGGATGTGGCGAGCGATGTGTCCACGTCTTTTATCATTCCAAAAAAAGCGTTGAATTTATTGAAAAGTGCGCTGCCACCAAATGCAGAAGTGAAGTTGTCTTTTAATAAATCGAATGCTTTCTTTTCGTTTAATGAGACGCATCTGGTATGCCGACTGATTGATGCTCGTTATCCAGATTACAATGCGGTGATTCCCGTAGAAAATCCAAATGTACTAACTTTGCCGCGTGGTGATTTTCAAAACTCGCTCAAGCGGATTGCCATTTATGCCAACAAAACGACGAATCAGGTCATTCTGAAAGTGGAAGGTGAGAGTTTGACGGTCTCTGCCCAAGATTTGGATTTTTCTAATGAAGCAGTGGAGCAACTGACCTGCAATTACAATGGTACGCCGCTCACGATTGGTTTTAATGCAAAATTTTTGGTAGAAATGCTCGGTGTGCTTGACTCAGATGAGATAAAAGTGGAAATGTCTACGGCTACGCGTGCGGGCATTCTGCTGCCGGTCGAAGCCAAGGAAGGGGAGGAAATTTTGATGCTGGTGATGCCGGTGATGTTGAGTAATTAATTATTGACCATTTAGCATTGACTTATTGACCATTTACCGATTGTTCATGAAACAAATTTTTCTTTTTTTCTGCTTTGGACTATTAATATTTTCTTGCAATCGAACCCCGAAACTGCCGGAAACACCCGAAGCGGTCATTCGTCAGTATCAATCCTATTACGATAAAAATAAATTTGAGGAAGCGAAGACCTTGAGTACGCCCCGCGAACAGCAGCGTCTGGATGGTCTTAAAGAATTGTTAGAAAGTGAACCGCCCGATTCTACCATTTATACCACCACTTTTTTGAGTATGGATTGTAAAGTGCAAGCAGATACGGCGCGATGCGTGTGCCAAGTGCAAGACGTGGAAGAACCTTACACCACAGAACTCAAACTCCTGCGCATCAAAGGACAATGGCTCATGGATGCACCGGAAGAACAGGTGGAAATAGAAGAAGATTTTATGGAATTGGACAGCACGGAGATAGATGCTTTTTTGAAAAAAGACACGCTGAAAGAGTGAGAGGTGATGGGGGAATAGTAATTGGTGAATGGTGATTTGGGAAACAGGAATCACACCTCACCAATCACCTCTTCCGTTTCACC
>CAZJXN010000030.1:0-12240 GCA_964549655.1 uncultured Saprospiraceae bacterium | reverse complement strand
TCACCTCTTCCGTTTCACCACTTCCATTTCACCTCTCACCAATCACTCTTTGCATGAAAGTTGGTTTATTCTTTGGCTCGTTTAATCCTATCCACGTCGGGCATCTGATTATTGGCAATTTCATGGCTACGCAGACGGATTTAAAGCAGGTGTGGTTCGTAGTGTCTCCGCAAAATCCACTCAAACTCAAGCGCACACTCTTGCGCAATCACGACCGCCTCCACTTGGTACGCCTCGCCATTGACGACAATATGAATCTTCGCGCCTCAGATGTAGAGTTTAATCTGCCACAACCTTCTTACACCATTGATACGCTTGCAGTCTTAAAGGAAAAATATCGGGATAAAGAATTTGTACTCATCATGGGCGGCGATAACTTGGCGACTTTGCAAAAGTGGAAAAATTACGAACTCATTCTGCGGGATTATGACATTTACGTTTATTCTCGACCGGCTTATGAATTAGGAGAACTCGCCACGCACCCGCGCGTACGCCTGTATGAGGAAGTGCCATTGATGGAAATCTCGGCTACGTATATTCGGGATTGTTTGAAAAATGGGAAGTCCGTGCAGTATCTCGTGCCGGATGCGGTGTATGACTATTTGAATGCGTCTAATTTGTATAAGTAGAAATTTCCCGCAGATTCCGATAGCTATCAGGAGTGGGAGAAAGTCAGTTGAGCGAGAACGTCCCCATTCCGACACAATAAGAATTCAATTCCAGAGTTTTTTCAAAAAAAGCTAAGTATGCGCCGATTTATACTTCTATTAATTTGCATCATCTTTTTAGTTATAAACAATCATGCCCAAAGCAACCTTTCCATCGGGCAGTGGCGCTCGCATCTGCCGTATGTGAATGGGGTATGGGTGACCCAAAGTGAATCCACCGTTTATTACGCCACCGATTGGGCAGTCTTACAATTGGATAAAACGGAAATGTCTACGGATTTTTTAACGAAAGTGGAAGGCTTGAGCAATACTGGAGTTCGACTGATTCAATATAATGATTTGAGCGATGTTCTAATCGTCGTTTACAACAATAGCGTCATTGATTTGGTGAAAGAAAAAGAAATCGTTACGCTGAATCAAGTGCGCAATTTTCAGGGCATCGTGGGAGAGAAAACTATTTATAATGTGTCGGTTCAAAATGATTCCATCGTCTACATCTCTGGCAATTATGGCGTTTCTAAACTCAATATAAAATCCGACCGATTCACTTTTACCACTTTCACCGACGTAGACACGCGCGGCGCAACCGTTTTTCAAGGCAGTTTATATATCGCTACTGACGAAGGCGTTTATCGTACCCCCGAAAATAATCCGAAAATTGCAGATTTTACAACTTGGCAGCCATTGGGCGAGGCACAAGGATTGCCAACGGTTTACAACAGTAGTGCGATTACCAGTTTTCAAAATGAATTATATTTTAATGTAAATAACTCGCTCTTTCGATTAAAAAATGAGAAAGCAGAACAAATTCATTCCGAGTCAGGATTTCGATTACAATTTTTGTCTGCGGAAGGCGCGCATCTGTTGGCAGGTTATCGTTGTGAAGCAGGTTGTAATAAAGGAAAAGTTCTATATTTTAATGCAGACAATACGTTTGGCACATTGGCTACGAATTGTGTGGATGCGCCGAATTATGCGGTGGAAGACAAGCAGGGTAAAATATGGTTTGGCGACTTGGGGCGCACGTTTCGGATGTTGGATGGCGTGACGGATGCGACCTGTAATAACCTGACCTTTAATTCTCCCTATTCGCAATTCAGCCGCGAGTTGGCGATTTATAACAATCAACTCTGGCTGGCTTCCGGCGGTGTGAATCAGGTGTTTAGTTACCGCTTTCTCGACCACGGTTTTTCTTCTTTTATTGACGGGCAGTGGACGGTTTATAATCGCTTCAACCGGGACGAATTAAAAGGCGAATCCATAACGGATGCCAATGATGACCTACTCGATTTCATAACCATCGCCATTCATCCTAAAAATGGGAAAGTCTATGCCGGCTCTTTTTTTGAAGGCTTGATTGAGTTCAACGGCGCGACGATGAAATTATACAATGACAAAAATTCTTCTTTAAATAATACGGTTGGCGACCCCTCGCGTACACGGGTGAGCGGTTTGGCATTTGATGAAGACAATAATTTGTGGGTGTCCAATCACCTTGCCGACCGTCCGATTTCAGTGTTGAAAGCCGATAGCACTTGGCAAAGCTTTAAACCTTCTTGTAATATGTCGGAACCACATCAAGTAGCCATTGACCAAAATGGTTATAAATGGTTTGCGACCACGAGTAGTACCGCAGGCTTGATGGTTTTTGATGCGGGCGACCTCGCCAACCCGAATGACGACCGCTGCCGCTTATTTTCACAATCAAATAGTAATTTGCCAACTAACACCGTGAATTGCTTGACGGTAGATTTGGACGGCGACGTGTGGGTTGGTACTGCTCAGGGTATCATTATTTTTGAATGTGGCAGTAATGCATTTGACCCGGCGTGCCGAGGTACGTTGCGCGTGATTGAGTTGGATGGATTTGGTGCGTATTTGTTAGAAACAGAAGAAATTCAAACCATAGCAGTGGATGGTGCGAATCGCAAGTGGGTTGGTACGAAAAGTGGTGTTTTTCTATTGTCCGCTACCGGCGAGGAACAGTTGGCTTATTTTACGGTTGATAATTCTCCTTTATTTGACAATAATATATCTGACATAGCTATCAATCCTGCGAACGGAGAGGTTTTTATTGGAACGGATAAAGGCGTTATTTCCTATCAAAGTGATGCAGTAGAAGGCGGCAGTGTAAATGATGCAGATGCAGAAGTTTTTCCGAATCCAGTGCGCCCGGAATATGAGGGACCCATTGCCATTCGAGGTTTAGCCCGCGATGCCAATGTAAAAATTACAGATGTAACGGGAAGATTGGTATACGAAACCCAAGCATTGGGCGGACAAGCTATTTGGGATGGGCGAGATTATAATGGACAACGTGCTGCGACTGGCGTGTATCTGGTACTTAGTACCACCAATGCTCGCTATGTCGGCTTCACTGGAAAACCCGATGCAGTCGTAGCGAAAATTGTTTTGATTAATTGAGCTATTTCGCTTCGCTGATATTTTAAACTGAAAATGGAAGAATGCGATAATTCTGCGCATTCTAAAATTCTGATAAAAAAGGGCTATGCGCAGGGATGTGCATAGCCGATGAGATGATATTAAAGGGCTACAGTATAGGATGCGATGAAGATATAAGTCAAATATGAATTTAATTTTAAGTGTAGATTAAGTTTTGATTAAAATTGGCAGCTTTCGTAATCCATTGAATGATCCAAATCAAGGTAAAAAAATTGCCAGCGTCCTATCAGAGCAATAAAACCCTGGCAAAAAAAGCGACTTTAGATTGCAGGAAAGATTAGAATACTAAGAGAAGATGACAGCAAGAAATCAACATTTGACAGCACAAAGATTCACTTGTAACGTGAATTGAAAATTAAGGCGAGGTTAATTTTGCTTTAAATCTTAATTTTTACTGCTGACTCCCATTACGCACCCTCACAGCATTAATTGGAACGCGGATGACGCGGATTCCCATGGATTTTTTTTATTAATTTCAACACTGTTTGAAACGCAGATTTGAATTGTGAACTGCTGCTCAAGTCAATTCTCCTATCTTTGAATAAATAAAAAGGAGCGAAAAAAATCCGTGTGAATCCGCCCAATCCGCGTTATCCGCGTTCCAATTGTGGGTATAAGCGTACGTAATGTGAGTATCAAGGCTGTTTTTTAAGTAATACCAGTATGCAGTCGCCTGTACGCAGTTGGCAGTTGGTAATCAATTGATTTACATGATCTTAAAAAGATTTGAATACGTCGTTTTAATTTTATTTTAGTATAAGATATATTTTAGATGTGTCTTTTTTCAAATTCCTACGTCACAAAGAGAAAAGACAATCCCGTGATGGAAAACTATTCGTATCAAAATCTGACGATTAAAACCTGGGCGGAAGAAGACCGTCCCCGCGAGAAATTACTTGCCAAAGGCAAACAAACTTTATCCGATGCAGAATTAGTAGCGATTTTATTGGGTTCCGGCTCGCGCGACGAGACTGCAGTCGGCTTGGCACAGCGTATTCTAAAATCAGTAGACAACAACCTAAACGAACTCGGCAAACGTTCGCTCACAGAATTGACGAAATTTAAAGGGATGGGCGACGCAAAGTCCATCACGATTGTAGCCGCGCTGGAATTGGGGCGACGACGACAATTGACGGACATTCAAGAACGACCGCAAATCCGTAGCAGTCGAGACGCTTACCATATCATTGCAGCCACTTTAATGGATTTACCCCATGAAGAATTTTGGATTTTATTACTAAACCGAGCCAATAAAGTGATGAGTCGGGAACAGATTAGCTTGGGCGGCGTGGCAGGCACGGTCGTAGATGCTAAAATCGTATTTCGGAAGGCGATTGAAGGGATGGCATCAAGTATTATTTTAGTGCATAATCATCCGTCAGGCAATTTACAACCCAGTCAGCAGGATATTGATTTGACCAAAAAATTGAAAAAAGCCGGAGAGACGTTGGACATCACCGTGTTTGACCATTTGATAATTACAGAAAGCGGGTATTTTAGTTTTGCAGATGAAGGATTGATATGAGCCAGTGGGCAGTAGGCAGTAGGCAGTTTTTCAGTTTGCAGTAAGGCAGCCTACAACTTGCACATTGCAATTTTTTAAATAATGTCTATTAAGCAAGTATTTAGCGACTGCTAACTGCCTAACGCCAACTGCCTACTCATTCAATATTCAAACGTCATCTGCTCCGACGGATATCCAAACAAACATTTTTCTTTAATCAAACTCGACACTTTCGGCGGCACCATGCTTTCCCAGCCGGTTTCGCCTTGCTGTACCATTTGTAGAATTTGTTTGGAAAAAATGTGTAGAATCTCTGCGTTATAACCTGTCACATCCACAATTTGCTGACTACCAACGAGATGCTGATATAAAAACTTTACACCGTCTGGAATAGGCAGATTCTGAGCAGTCATCAATTCATCACTTCCCTCCTGCATCGCGGGGTACACGTACATCCGCACATTGCGCGTGAACAAATCTCCAAATGCAGCAAGCAAACTACCATCCAAATTATCTACATATTTTTGATGAATCAAGTCAATTAATTCGCGCACGCCTACAACCAAACCCAGTTGTTGAATTTTATAATCTGTCAGATAAGCAATCAATCGCTGATACTGTTGACAATTAGAAACGACCACCGTTTGACCCAACGCATTTAACAAATCGGCACGGTCGAGAAAATCTTTTTCTTCCAATTCGCCGTCTGCCCGAAGGTTATCCAATGTGATTTCAGTTACCAGAAAACTTTTACCGGCTGCCACCTGCGGGTCTTCCCGAAATTGCTGATAGCTGATTTTTATCATATCCAAATTCACCAGCGTAGGCGGTCGAAAACTACCTCGCACCACCATCAAATGCTTTTTATACAAAAATTCGGAAGCGTGAACGGGTCGTCCGTCGGGTCCAAACATGGTCACATCCGTCAAACCATTTTTCACAGCCCACAAACTCACCAAGCGGTTGTCAATATTTTCAAAATCTGGTCCTTTCAAGCCAATCATATCAATCATCACGCGCCCGCGCAGGCTATCCATTAAAGATTGTAATAATACTTCGGGGTCATCATGATAATGATAAATTCCAAAAATAAGGTTCACCCCCAAAATACCAATGGCTTGTTGTTGCAAACGATTGTCATTATCGAGCATTCGCACATGTAGCACGAGGTCATTGGGTTCGCCGTCTGGATGTAATTGAAAACGCACGCCCATCCAGCCGTCGCCCTTTATCGTTTTAGAGAAATTGATAGCTGCAATCGTATCTGCAAACACGAAGAAATTCTGCTTCGGGCGTTCATTGCGCAGGCGCGAGTACATTAGGTCATACTCGTGGTCGAGCATTTTGTACAAACGCGCTTCGCTCACGTACCGCCCGCCCGTATCGGCTCCATAAATGTGGTCAGAATATACTTTGTCATAAGCGGACATGGTTTTGGCAATCGTACCTGCGGCGCCGCCGACCTGAAAAAAGTAGCGTGCCACTTCCTGTCCGGCACCGATTTCGGCAAACGTACCGTAGATGCGGTCATCCAGATTTATTTCGAGGGCTTTTTGTTCGGTTTCAAGTTGTTGGCGCATCACACGTTAGAAGTTTGAGGTTTGAATGTTTGACGTTACGCAGCGTAAGATAAGGCGATTTGGGCAAATGTGCGGAAGTCTTGAAGGTGGTTAGCAAGAATATTTTTTAAAGTGTCCAAATTTAATTTTTGGTACTCATGCGTAGCGATATTTCTAAACCCGACTATATTTTTGAGCGCATTTGCTGTTTCACTTGGTAAAATTTGGCGTTGTTGTAGTATATCAAAACTATCTTTTGTATTTTGAGGAATTCCCAATTTTTTAATTTTTACTAAATGATTAGCTATGTCAATCGCTTGGTCGCAGGCACGTAGCAGATTTAAAATAATAGCATCTTGTCGCCTGTAATTGGTTTCTAATTCATGTTCAAACCCTTCATACTCTTCTTGAATTCGACTAAGACAACGTTCAATACTGGCTGTTTTATTTAAAATGATATTATCCATACACAGAGCCGCGTTTTAAAATGGCATCAATAATTTCTTTTCGCTCTTCTTGTAGTTTTTGATAAAAGGAATAAGTCATCATTTCAAAAGTATCACAAAAATAGTCATCCTTACAAAAAATACGCTCGCCCGTAGTAATAATCTCAAAACGAAAAACAGTATTAGCAGCTTGCAAATCAATTAAATCCACTTCTGCATTTAACTCCGAAGCTATGTTTTGCTGTAAATTCCATTTTGCCAAGGTATCCATCGGTTTGGAATCCAATAAAAAAGCGACATCCCAATCGCTATCCGGTCGCACGTATTCTTCCGTCAAGCGACTACCAAAGAGGTAAATGGCTTTTAAATTGGGAAGATTGGTTTCTAAAAATTGAATGATTTGTTGGCGCACCAGATGATTTTTGATAAAGTTACTAAAATCTCGGGAGCGGTAAGAGGTAATTGGTGAAGGGACACGGTTTACCTGTTACGTTTCACCTTTCACTTCTCACACTCTACGCGCAAAATCCATCGCAAAATTCCCCGTAATCCGCTCCATCGGTGGATTGTAATATCCATATTTTAAATTTGGAAATTCTTCTTGTAATAAGTCCATCACTTGTTTCACGCCAATTGGGTCGCCGGGGTCGGTCACGTTGATTCTACTCAAATACCAATCGGGGTCAATATTGAAATTGCGCCACTGTATCATTTTTAAATCGGTATCTCGAATTAATTTTCGCAGGGCTTCATACTCTGCTTCACTATCGGTCATGCCGGGAAACACGAAATAATTGATACTCGTCCAGCCACCATAGCGATTCACCACGCGCAAACTTTCCACAATATCTTCAAATTCATAATTATTCGGACGATAATAAGGCATGTAAACCGAGGCTTGCGCCGAATTGGTACTCACGCGAATGCTGTTCAAACCCGCTTTGCAAAGTGCTTCTACCCACTGCGGGCGACTGCCATTCGTATTGATATTGATACTTCCTTTATCGGTAAATTTTCGGATTTCTAAAATCGCCTCTCGAATGGTTTCCCACATCAGGAGCGGCTCGCCTTCACAGCCTTGTCCAAAACTGATAATCGGATACGGCGCACTTTCCAAATGTGGAACCGTATATTCTACAATTTCTTGCGCAGTGGGTTTGAACGCTAAACGGTCTTGATTCGACTCAATGCCTTCATCCTCAGGCTGTAATGAAATACACCCAATACAATTTGCATTACAAGCAGGCGATACCGGTACCGGACATTCCCAGCGACCCATAAAATAATTTCGCGCCGCTGGACAAGTATACGTCAACGCACAATTGGAAGCCAAATGTTCTACCAAACGATTCTCTGGATACGCTTTTCGCAAAATATCCACACCTTGCCGCACTTTTCTCGCATCAAAACCGCCACACTCCTGCCGAATATCTTGCTCGATGCGCACTGCAGGCACATAGAATTTATCTTCATACCAACCCACCGCCGTGTAGCAAAACAGAGGCAAAGTCGGTGCATTCGGTTCTTTATCGAAAGCTGCCAGATACAAACCCGTGTGCGCCGGCGGAATAAATGCTGCTACTGCTCCCCCTTTTTCGCAATGCCGAATCTCGCCTGTGCGCGTATCCAAACCAATGCCGATGCGCTCCGGCAAGTTGTACAATGAACCCCCTTCCGGCAATTCTATCCAATCCTCGTCCGGCACAGGATAGGCGTACCAAGCACTGCGCCCGACTGCGTAGAGGGAAGTATCTTCAAAAACATTGCCTTTTTCGTCGGCGTAGAGGAGGTATGGCGAGTGTTTTAATTGCATTTAAAATCTTTATTATTCAAAAAGAACACAAAAGTCGCTCTTTTAGGTTGAATAGTGTAGGAGTTAAGGAATTTATCTAAGAACTAGCTATTTCTCTACTGGATTCGATTAACAGTTTTTTGATACCTGATTTTACGAGTTATGAAAATTTAGATTGATGAAACGTATCTTTGTAGGAACCAATTTTTCTCTTATAGCATGAATTACTATGGAAAAAACCTATATGAAATTTTAGAAAACGAAGAATTTCGTAAGAGAACAGGTATGTTTATAGGAGAAAATAGAATACATACTTTAAAATCATTTATAGATGGATTTTTATTTGCAGAGGAAATAAATTCAGTTGAAAATGAATTATTTCCACCTTTTGAAAACTTTCATAACTGGATTGCTGATTATTTTAAGTGGGGAGAATCAACAGCAGGGTGGCACAACATAATTTTACAGGAAAACAATTATAATGAAACCTTAGCTATAAAAAGTTTCTTTGAGCTTTTTGACCTTTTTAGAAAGGGTTGTTAATTTGGCGACATATATTCTTTTACAAAAACAAGATAGATACCCTGATTATCATTTTAAAACATTTCAAATTTACACAAATGCTTACATTAGACTTGCGTCAGACTGATTTTCAATAACTTAGGAAATTTTCAGATTTTCGTCAATAATAATTTTTTAGAATACGTAATAAAAATTAGTTGAATCGAAATAGTTTTAATGTTAAAAATAATATAAAAACTCCTTTGATGACGTTGTTAATGTTTTTTTTGACAGAATGATATTTTTACAATTTTGCATAAAAATTATAACATTGAAAATCAATCACTTAGAATGACGCAAGTCTATTGAACAGGCAAAAGAATTAATAGAATGCTTAATCAACAAGCTGTCATAGAACAAGTAAAATCATTATTAAACGAAATATTACAAAACGGCGTTTCACTTCGCAAAGTGATACTATTCGGTTCGTTTGCAAAAAACACACAACATTTGTATTCGGATATTGACGTTTGTTTAGTTGCAGACGATTTTATTGGATTGGCATTCATAGATATGGAAAAATTTATTAAAATTCTTATAAAAAAAGAGTACACTTTAATACAAATTAAAACCTATTCAACTTTAGAATACTTAGAAAGCAATCCATTTATTGATGAAATAAATAAAACAGGTATTACTATATTTGATACCTTACCGGAGCCTGCACTTCAACGAATGCATTCCTAATTTACCATTTCTGCGAAACTTTCCCTTCTTTCTTTCCAAAATCCCCACAAATCCCTAAATTCGCACCGCTTTATGGAATTGTGCGAGGGTGTTTGAGTGTTAAAGTGTTTTTGTCACTTGATTCTTGGGTGTTTTGGGTCTAAGGTCTATAGTCTAAAATCTATCGTCTGACATCTGGCATCTGGCATCTTAAAATCTGGCATCTAAAAATGATAAAAATTACGTTCCCCGATGGCAAAGTGCGCGAGTACGAGCAAGGTACAAGTGCTATGCAGATTGCCGAGTCTATCAGTCAAGGTTTGGCGCGCAATGTGCTTTCTGCAAAAGTGAATGGCGAAATGTGGGATGCAACCCGCCCCATCAATAACGACGTGACTTTGAACCTATTGACGTGGGATGACAAAGAGGGAAAGTCCACGTTTTGGCACTCTTCGGCGCACCTGATGGCAGAGGCATTGGAAGCGGTTTTTCCGGGTACGAAATTTGGGATTGGTCCCTCACTTGATAATGGTTTTTACTATGATGTGGATACCGGCGACCGCGTATTGAGTGTGAATGACTTGGCGGCAGTGGAAAAGAAAATGCTGGAATTGGCAGCCAAAAAGGAAGTTTACACTCGTAAAGAAGTGTCCAAAGCCGACGCGATTCAATATTTTGAAGAAAAAGGTGATAATTATAAACTCGAACTCCTGCAGGATTTGGAAGATGGGAAAATCACGTTTTACCAGCAAGGCGAATTTGTTGATTTGTGTAGAGGTCCACACATTCCCAGCACGGAGAAAATTAAAGCGGTAAAATTACTCAGTCTCGCAGGTGCGTACTGGCGCGGCGATGAGACTCGCAAGCAAATGACGCGCATCTACGGCATCACGTTTCCGAAGCAGAAGGAACTCGAGGAATACCTTCACCTACTGGAAGAAGCCCGCAAGCGCGACCATCGGAAGATTGGGGTGGAAATGGAACTTTTTATGTTCTCGGAACGCGTGGGTGCCGGTTTGCCAATGTGGTTGCCCAAAGGAACGCAATTGCGGGAACGGTTGATGAATTTCATGCGCGAGGAGCAGGAAAAACGCGGTTATAAAATGGTGGTAACGCCACATATTGGTAAAAAAGAATTATATGTAACTTCCGGGCATTACGAAAAATATGGGAAAGACAGTTTCCAACCGATTCACACGCCACGCGAAGGCGAGGAGTTTTTGTTGAAACCGATGAACTGTCCGCACCACTGTGAAATCTATGCCAATAAGCCGCACTCTTATAAAGAACTGCCTTTGCGAATTGGAGAATTTGGGACGGTGTATCGCTATGAGCAAAGCGGGGAATTGCATGGTTTGTCGCGGGTGCGCGGCTTTACGCAGGATGATGCCCACATTTTTTGCACACAAGAACAGGTGAAAGGAGAGTTTTTAAATGTATTAGAACTGACGCAGACGGTGTTGACGAAAATGGGTTTTGGAAATTTCACGGCACAGATTTCTTTGCGCGACCCGGAAGACCCAGCTAAATACATCGGTTCTGCCGAAAACTGGGACAAAGCGGAACGCGCTATCATCGAAGCCGCTGCGGAAGCGGGTTTGACGACGGTAACAGAACTGGGCGAAGCGGCTTTTTATGGTCCAAAACTCGACTTCATGGTGAAAGATGCGATTGGTCGGCAGTGGCAGTTGGGCACGATTCAGGTGGATTATAATTTGCCGGAACGCTTTGAGTTAGAATACATTGGCGCAGATAATCAGCCGCATCGTCCCGTCATGATTCACCGCGCGCCGTTTGGTTCGATGGAGCGTTTCATCAGCATTTTGATTGAAAATACGGCTGGCAAATTTCCGTTGTGGCTCGCGCCTGACCAATACGCGCTGCTGCCGATTAGTGACCGATTCATTGATTATTGCAAAGACATTCAAAAGCAATTAAGTGCGAATGATATTCACGGTTTTATTGATGACCGCAGTGAGACGATTGGTAAGAAAATACGCGATACGGAATTGAAAAAAGTGCCTTTTATGTTGATTATTGGGGAGAAGGAATCGGAAAGCGGAGCGGTTTCGGTTCGTCGGCAGGGCGAAGGAGACAAAGGCAGTATGAAAGTGGATGAGTTTATTGGGTATTTTAAGACGTTGCTTTAGCCATAATTTGTAGATGTGCCGCATCTTTGAGATGTGGCACATCTTTCAAAAAACTATTAATTGTGGCACATCTTTGAGGTACGTCACAATTTTTCAAGAAAAAAAATTCCATTTGTTGAGCAACTATTCCAACAATTTTGTTCTCTTATTATAGAAAATAACGATTAGTGTGTTAAATTTTCTTTAAGTGAGGAGCAAGTGTTAGCATTTTTGACATATATTAGCGTAATTTACACTCGTTCCCAAAAACAGAAACGACCTGTTATGAAAAAAATTGTACCTTTTTTGTTTTTTATCGTTACAATATTTCCATTAGCTGCGCAATTGCAGGCAATAAATGAACCCTTAGCGATGGCAAAATCAAAAAAAGCGGGCGACGTCCCAACGATTAAAATTTTTCCGAACCCTGCGACGGAGTATATTGAATTGAC
>CAZJXN010000029.1:38538-40245 GCA_964549655.1 uncultured Saprospiraceae bacterium | reverse complement strand
AGCTAATACCAAAGCTTACATTTCCTACATTTTAGACGAAGCGCCAGAAGAGGGGATGCAGCAACTAACAGCGCGTCCAAGCGCAAAAATAATAGTTGCCAAATCTGATAATATTCATAATGTTCAAATCTATCCGAACCCTTTCAAAGATGTGCTGTATATTGACTACACGAGTGAAGAAGAAGGAGCAATACAAATGGAGTTGTTGAACACGATCGGTATGAGTGTCTTAAGTCAAAAGTTTGAAGCAGTTAGAGGTATCAACACGTTTTCGATTGAAACAAAGAGTAATGTAGCTCTAGGTGTGTATTACCTGAAGATCACCGATAAAGAAGGTAATTTTACTACGCATAAAGTGGTGCATTAATTTCAATTTAGAAGTCGGATGCCGGATGCCAGACTGCCTGAGGTAGTTAGAATGGTCAAATCTTGTCCGGCATCTGCGCGGGCAAAATTTCCTAACCTTCCAACTCCTCCACCTCCTGCTTTACTTTTTCGTATTCCTGTTTGTCAATAAAACCATGTTCGTACGCGTGTTTAGCAGCGGCGGCGGTATCGTTTATCAATAATAAATCCAAGTGTTGCACCTTTGTTTTTAAATCATTTGCCAGTTTGAGTACGATTTCCACTTTCTCCCGGTCAGATACGCTTCGGATATACAGCGCGAGAATGCGATTGGGAAATTGCTGGGCAACTTCGGTGTAAATGGCAGCATCCTTTTGACTGCTATCGCCAATGAGGATGAATTTCAAATCAGGAAAAACGGTAAGCAGGTGCTTTATTTTTTCCAATTTATGATGGTGTTTGCCGCCGCCGGATTTGAATAATTCAAACAGCCCAGATTTTAAATCTTTCAATAAAAAAGGTCCTTTAGGCAATTCGCGCACTCGAAAAAAATCTTCCAGAAAATCGTATAAATTCCACTCACTGCTGCTCACATAAAAAATTGGATTGCGATGCTCGGTCTCTGTGCCATTTTGTAAAGCCTGATAAAAAGAAGTCACGCCTGTAAATGGAAGCCGGGTTTTAGCATTTTTCCAGAGTAGCAATTCCAACTTGCGAAAAACAGAGCCGGAATGTGAAATCAGAATCGTATCGTCAATATCAGAAATGACACCATAAGCGTGTTCCGCTTCGAGCACATATATTTCGCCACTTTGTATCAATTCTTCTTGTCCTTCTATCAATTGGTCCAACACCTTATATAATACGGGCTGCCAACCAGTTTGTTGCAAGGGCGTTTCAAATTCAAAAACGGTTTCAAAATAGCCGTCTTGGTCCGTTTGTAGTTCTTGATATTGCCCTGCGAAGCTAATGCCCACACGCACCAACGGAATACCCCGGCTCATGTAACGACTGAGCATCGCTTTCAAATTCTTGCGGCGGCGGTCGTTCAGTTGCGCTTCGTACAGCACCCGGTCATTCAGTACGTGTCCTCGCACATATACTTGGCTGGTCGTGCCGTAGCCGCGATACGCCATGATGACGGGCGGTGCTGTGAATCCCAATATTTTTTTTAGAAATGCCCAGAATTTTTTTGTCAATGTTGCTCGCTTTTGTAAGGACTTTGATAGATAGAAGTGTTATTAAGTTGATATGCTAATCCCGCTTTGCGGGACAAGTTATGCTGATTTGCTAATTTGCTAATAACGGGTTATTAATCAAGCAATTGACAAAATCAATCCGTTTTAAATAGGATAGTAAGAT
>CAZJXN010000029.1:3077-38438 GCA_964549655.1 uncultured Saprospiraceae bacterium | reverse complement strand
ATCAGCACATTACTTACATTTGTTTAACGCATTCCAATGACCAACGTTGAAAATAAGCTGCTTTTTGTATTAAATCCTATTTCCGGTGGGATTGACAAAGCGCAATTTAAAGAACAATTACACGCCCTTTGTCTTGAAAAATTGCTGGAATATGAAGTGTTGGAGACGACTGGAGACGCAGATGAAAAACAGATCAAGGCGAAAATAAAAGCCTGGAAACCAACCACGGTGGTGGCTTGTGGCGGCGACGGCACGATTAATCTGGTGGGTCAAGTCATGTTGGGCAGTAAAATTCCGATGGGTATTATTCCATTAGGTTCTGCCAATGGAATGGCGACAGAGTTGTTGATTACCAAGGATTTACAGCAAAATATCAACGTGTTGCTGGATGGCAAACGCATAGAAATGGATGTGATTGAAATCAATAAAAAACATTTGTGCTTTCACTTAGCGGATATTGGTTTTAATGCAAGACTCATACAGGAATTTGATAATGTAGAAGGGCGCGGAAAACTGACTTACGCGTGGAGTTTTGCAAAAACGATTCTACAAAAACAAGGCGTAAGATGTCGTATCAAGTTGCCGCACCGCGAATTTAAAGAGACGATAGAAATGATTACGTTTGCCAATGCAACCAAGTACGGCACGGGTGCGCTGGTGAATCCAACCGGAAAAATTGATGATGGAAAGTATGAAATTTGCATCTTCGAGCCTCATCCCCGCTGGAAGTTACCGTACCTCACTTGGCTTTTTTTCTCTGGGCATCTCAATAGTTCCAAACACGTAGACATCATCAGCACGACGGAAACGGTCGTCTCCTTATCCCGTCCGCAAGCCTTGCAAGTGGATGGTGAGGTCATCGGCGAGGTTATGAAAGTGGAGGCGCGGCTGCACGCGAAAAAGTTGCCACTGCTGGTGCCGAAGGAATATATGGCGTGAGGAAGAGGGGAAGGGTGATAGGTTTATTGGGTGATACCAGGTGCAGCGCACCCACATATTTCGGTATGCTGCACCTATCCATACGATGATTGAACGTTCCTACAAACCTGCCTGCCACTTTCTCTAAGTTGATGATATTAGATTCTATCGTCATCTGACCAGTTAGATTAGAAAAGCTCGAAAAAAATAAAGACAAATTATTAAATTTTTTTGCTTGTACAGGAAACATTTCTCAATCTCTTTCGTAGTATACACATGAAATGAAATATGAACTTCCTATAAACATCAAAAAAACCACTTGAGTATGCTCAAGAAATACTTTCAACTCAAGCCTACCCTTATTTTGGTAGTTATCATCCTGATTGAACTTGCTTTTAATCTGCTTATTCAACGGTATGCGGCGGATGGAAAAATCTTATACAACTCGCTTGCGGAGGAGCTGACCATCGAGCAAATAGATGCGGTGGCAAAAATCGCACAATCTTATGCTTGGACCAACTGGCTCTGGGCACCTGTTTTCATATTGCTACAAGTGCTGCTCATAACGGTTTGTATCAATGTTGGGACACTGCTGCTGCGGTACGAGGTGAAGTTCAAAGAAATTTTTAATGTCGTGGTGAAGGCTTATAGCATTTTTGCCATTTCAAGATTAGTACTCATGATTGGGTATCTGAATACCGGGGTAGAGAATTTGAACGACCTCAATTACTTGCCCCAGCTTTCGCTATACGAACTAATGAATGAGCAAATGGTGCCGGAGTGGGCGGTCTTTCCCTTACAACTCGTAAATGTATTTCAAATTATCTTTATTTTATTGCTGGCATTTGGACTCAATTTGCTGCAACAGCGAGGGATGCGAAGATGGGTGCCATTGGTGTTGGGTACGTATGGCACTGGTGTAGCCATTTGTACCATTTTGGTAATTTTTTTAGTTTTTTTATAAAAATGCTTTCATATAATACAAAAAACGCTTATATTGTGGGCAAATTGAGCTTGCTCAATTCTACTGTTGCAGCCTCCCCCCTTGCTTCTTTGTATTATCTCAAGTTGGATGATAATAAGGTGAATGCCGAAAAACCTTAATAGAGTAGGCGAATAACTCTTAAATTTTTTTTATTATGAAGTCTTTGTCTCTCGACCAAATGGCTGTAATCGAAGGTGGACGTTCCCCTTATTGCCGCGCTTCTCACGGTTTGCTCATTTTAGCACACGCGTTGGGAAGCTGCATCCTCATTATCGTTGCACTTTTGGGTGTTAGCAGATACTGCAGAAAAGGCGGTGGTGGTGACTCGATTGTCGACTAAGAAAAATGCGTGATTGAACGCTAAAAGGGTCCCGGTTTATCTGATAAGCCGGGATTTTTTTTAATGGCACTTATTTACAACATTCATATTATGAAAAATTATAAGCAGTATCATGTAGAACAACGGGATATGACCGATTGTGGCGTGGCGTGTTTATTATCCGTATTACGATTATTTGGAAGTAATACTTCTTTGGAGCAATTGCGCGAGTTGAGCGGCACGGCTACTACCGGCACTACACTGTTAGGTATTTATCAGGCAGCTAAGAAAATGGGCTTACAGGCAGAGGGATTTGAAGCAGATATAGAACACCTCAAAACGCTGGATACTCCTGCCATTCTACATATTATAAAAGATGAAGCGTTATTGCATTTTGTCGTTTGTTACAAATATGATAAAGTCAACGATGTTTTTGTAATAAGCGATCCTACCAACCCAACGATTTCCTATTACACGCCGGCGCAACTCACCGCCGTATGGCTATCCAAAACCTTGCTGCTGCTGCATCCTACGAACGAGTTGGAAAAAGTGTCGGTGGAAGAAGGCTGGCAGTACAAGATAAACTGGCTTTACAATTTTGTAAAAAGTGATTTAAATTTATTATATACGGCTTTGGTTTTAGGTGCCTTTGTGTCTACGTTAGGCATATCCATTGCTATTTTTTCTCAAAAGTTGATTGATACCATCTTACCCGCTAAGGATTTTTCTACCTTAATGGTTGGTTCCGGCTTATTACTATTTCTCTTATTTGTAAAAATATTCTTTACTTATATCAGACAATTATTTTTGTTGCGGCAAAGAAAAGATTTCAATATAAGAATTGTTGATCATTTTTATCGCACCCTGTTATTTTTACCAAAACCCTTTTTTGATAGCCGGAAAACGGGTGATCTAGTAGCGCGCATGAACGATACGACCCGCGTACAGGAGACCGTCTCCAATATATTTACTAATCTGGTCTTAGAAGCGATTATCATTATTGCCAATACTGTCGCTTTGTTTTATTATCACAAACTTATAGGGTTCGTGTCGTTACTGTGGCTGCCTGTTTTTGCGTTTATTGTATATCGCTACCACCGTAAACTCATAGAAGCCCAGCGCAATGAAATGATTACTTATGCTTATAATGAAAGCAACTTCATAGACACGATACAAGGTATAGGCGCAATTAAAATCGCCAGTCGGGAAAACTTTTTTGCTACGCTCACGCAGAATGTGTATACCGTGCTGCAAGAAGCCAAATACCAATTGGGCTTAGTAGGACTGAATTTTGGCATTACTTCCCAAGCGGCGAGTACGGTTTTTATTGTTGGTACGATTCTTTGCAGTTCCTTGTTGGTGTTGCAAGGCGACATCACGGCAGGTACGGTGATGGCTATTATTCAACTCATCGGCATGATTATGTCTTCTGCTGCCAATATTGCTATTATAAATATTGACCTGCAAGAGGCAAGGGTAGCGTTGGATCGAATGCAAGAATTTACAACGCTGGAAGCAGAGTACAAACCGGAAAATGAATCGTTTAAGCAAGCGTTGAGTGATTTTAAATCGTTGGAAATCAGAAATTTAAATTTTAGATTTACAGGTCGTCCCATTTTATTGAAAGATATATCTTTCGAAGTAAAACGAGGAGAAATTATCTCGCTGTTGGGCGAAAGCGGCTGCGGAAAAAGTACGTTATTACAAATTTTACAACGATTTTATACATACGAAAGTGGCGATATTTATATAAACGAAATGAACGCAGCAGAAACTGCTCTGACGGATTGGCGCAAATTATTGGGGGTTGTACCTCAACAAATTAAATTATTCAATGGTAACTTAGCTGAAAATATCTTGTTGGCTCCCCCTACGGATGAGGAGTTGGAACGGTTAGAAGTATTTTATAAAGAATATGGTTTTGACAAATATTTTGCAAAATTCCCGTATGGTTCTCAAACCGTCTTGGGTGAAACCGGTGTAAATATCTCCGGCGGACAGCAGCAAATCGTAGGACTGGCGCGGGCACTGTATTATAAGCCTCAATTATTGCTGTTGGATGAAGCCACCGCTGCGATGGACCGGCACACGGAGCAAGATTTTCTTCAATTGTTTACCCGCCTCAAAAAAGAGATGGGCATCATCATGGTCACCCATCGTATGAGAGCTGCCTCCATCGCCGACCGTATTTACATTATCGAAAATGGGGAAATTGTAGAGAGCGGCAACAAACATAGCTTATTGAAAACCAAGAATTTATATAGCGAATCGGTTCTGGAACAGTGAGTTGTGTAATACAAACTTATAAGGTTTTTAAAACCTTATAAGTTTCAGATTACCCTTCTGTTCGATACGGTATTCTCGCCACAATAGAACGACCCAGTGTCAGTTCATCCGCATATTCCAGTTCGCCGCCAAACGCCACGCCGCGTGCGATGGTACTAATTTTGATACCAAATTCTTTCAACTTTTTAGAAAGATAAAAAATCGTGGTATCGCCTTCAATCGTCGGATTTATTGCCATAATAATTTCCCGCACATCGCCGCTCTGCGCGCGCCCCAGCAGGGAATCAATATTCAAATCGCCTGGTCCAATCCCTTCTATTGGAGAAATAACGCCGCCCAAAACATGATATAATCCTCGATATTGACTTGTTTCTTCTATCGCCATTACATCTCGAATACCTTCCACTACGCACACGAGCGAGCGGTCGCGCCGCATATCTGCGCAAATGGTGCACAGTGGGTCGTCCGACAAATTATGGCAAATTTTACAAAACTGAATATTGCGCCGCATCGTGACCAGTGCCTCGCCAAACTGCTCGGATATTTCCGTGGGTTGATTTACTAAATGCAGCACCAATCGCAGCGCGGTTTTCTTTCCGATGCCCGGCAGTGAGGCAAAGGCATTCACGGCTTCTTCTATCAATTTGGAGGAAAAATTCATGTTGCAAATTTACATAAAAAACGTTTGGGAATGCTTCCGGTTTTATTTTCGTGTACGCAGAATCACATTTCACATAACAGAATCCGCTGATGATGTACTTCATAACAAAATAGTGTTACGCAGCCCGAAGTTTCGCGTCCTAATATAAAAGCAACTAAACGAAGATAGCAACAATGAAAACGAATTTTTATAACTATTTCTACTACACCCGCACCGAGCGCAACGGCGCAATAATCCTTTGCCTGATTTGTGCAGCGTGTTTCATACTACCTCAGTTTTTTAAAATAACAATCAAACAAAAGGAATCACCCGATTTTAAAGCACAGCTTGCGAATCTTACCACTGTCGAAAAGAACTCCGAATACACAAACACACATTCCACGAATACGGCGATTACTTTATTCGCATTTAACCCGAACACTGTTACGAAGGAGGATTTGGTAGCACTTGGCTTGTCGCCCAAACTGGCGCAAACCATTGTCAACTACCGAAGTAAAGGCGGGCAATTCCGCCGCGAAGAAGACTTGCTGCGGATGTATGGTATGCGAGAAGCAGACTATGAACGACTGAAGCCGTACATCCAACTCAATAGCGCTCCAAAATTCGATTATGCCAGCAAGCATCCGAGCGAGCGAAAACCCGCCCTTCTCTTTCCTTTTAACCCAAACAATATTTCTAAGGAAGATTTTATCAGATTAGGCTTGCCAAAAAACACGGCTGCCATGATTGTAAAGTACCGCGAAAAAGGCGGCACGTTCCGCAAGAAAGAAGATTTGAAGAAAATTTATGGCTTGAATGAAAAAGACTACGAGCGACTGGCGGAGTACATCCAAATTGAAACAGTCCCTGTACCAATCGAACAAAAACCAACTACTACTATTACCAAGACGGAATTCAAATCACCCGACTCCAAAGTCACGGAGTTCAAACACACTATGATAGACATCAATCAAGCCGACGCAGTGGACTGGCAGACGCTGCGCGGTATTGGTGCTACGTATGCCAAGCGCATTACCAATTTCAGAGAAAAACTGGGCGGTTTTAGCAGTGTAGAGCAAGTGAAAGAGACATTTGGATTGCCAGATAGCACTTTTCAATCTATTAAAACACAGTTGCAAACGTCCTCCGTTTTTAGAACGATTGCGCTTAATACTGCAACGGTGCAAGAGTTGGACGCTCATCCTTACATTGATGCCCGTAAAGCGGCGGCGATAGTAAGTTATCGGGAACAACACGGTGCTTTTACATCGGTAGACGACTTACGACAATTGAAATCATTACCTGCGGATTGGATAGAAAAAACAAAACCTTATTTGCGGTTGGATTGATTTTGTGATGAATATAATAGTACCCATTTTTGGGAGACCATGTGTAAACGTTGTCTCCCTTTTTTCGCATAACGGACATTCCAACTCGTTTTTCGGCGGCGTTTAGAACCAATTTCCCTATTTTCTTATTCTAATGAGAAGTCAATACTGTATTTACATTCAAAAATTTGGAATATGAAAAATTTAATTCTCTTACTCGTCTTCTTTTCTGTGGCTTGCAACAAAATAGAAACCGAGCAAAAACAGGAAAAAGCGGCTCAATTCACTGCTACCCAATCCAACGTGGCAAGTCCAAAATTGGATAGCTATTGGTATCAGGGAAAGGCGGAAATCACAAGGTATGAATTGCAACAAAACCGTTATCGGGACGTGCACCCGGGCGAGGCGATTATCGTATTTGTAACGGAAGATTTTCTGACGGATAAGCAGGTGAAAAATGATAAGTATGAAAATAAAAACTCTATCAATGTATTGAAAACCAATTTGATAAAGCGTTTCACTACTGGTATTTACGATTATTCGATTATGACATCGGTGTTCACGCCAGTAGATGTCCAAAAATATCCGCAAACGTTGAAAGAAACGAATTCTACGCAAGATTGGTGCGGACAGGCTTTCATGCAATTAAATTGGAAAAATAATCAATACGAAACCGAAATTCGCTCGTATTTTGAAGCGGAAGCCGATCAAAATTTCAAGGTGTCGTACGCCATTTTGGAAGATGAATTATTCAATCGCATTCGGATGAATCCGCAGGGTTTGCCGACTGGAAAAATTAAGATATTGCCAAGTTTGAGTATTGCAAGATTATTACACAAAGAATTTCAAGTAGAAGAGGCAGAAGCAACTTTACAAAACTATAACGGCAAGGATTTTACAGGTGAAAATTTACAATCCTACCGGGTCGCTTTCGCAACCGGCAATCGGACGCTCGAAATTGTATTTGAAAATAAAACGCCTTTTGTAATTGTCGGCTGGAAAGAAGCGTATCCATCGTTTGACAAAAAAGTGCGCGAGACCGTTGCCAAACGCACTAAAACGGTTCTCACCCCTTACTGGCAAGAAAATGGTTTGAATGACACGGCTTTGCGCAAAGAACTGGGCGTGAGTGGTTTGTAAATAAATTGGCAGTTTGCAGATTTTAAAACCTGCAAACCGCTAACGTTTCACTGCCGACTTATTTATTGCTTTAAAATCTTGCGGCTTGTTACTGTTTTTCCGTGCTGAATTTGTAATAAGTATAATCCGGCTGGAAGCTCGTTCATATTTATTTGATAGTTAGTATCATAAGTCTGATAAGATTGTAACTGCTGTCCATTGGAGTTAAATAAGCGAATATAATTTTCATTCGATTGGTTAATAGGAAACTGAATGTTAACCACGTCCTGCGTAGGATTCGGATAAATTTGGATTTCCTTTTCCTGCAAAGAAGCGTCATTTATAGCAGTTGTATTAGAAACCGCAGTCAACATATATTTCCAAGCATTGAGAAAATAATTAGACGAGGGTTGCGCATTGTCCACCGCTACACAGCCGTGCGGATTATTGCAAGGGGCGCGGCTGGTGAGCGCGTGTGCATTTTCATAAGGCGGATTTTTATTGTCAACATAAAATGGTTCGCCCATTCCCAATAATCTAAATGCCTGAAATTGCTGGGCAGCCGTGCAGCCGGTATTGTCTTCGCTGTGCGAAATACCAAAAAAATAAATTGCTCGGGTCACATTGGGTTTATAGACCCAAGCCGCGATGCGATTGTAAACCGAGTTGTAATCCTTGGGTGCTGCAAAAAAGACGACGCGCGCCACCTTCTGATTTTGTGCGATAATGCCCGCATGACCACCGCCTTGTGAGTGCCCAGAAATCGCGATTTTATCCCAACGAATTGCATTTCCATTTAAATATTGGCTCCAATTTTGCTCTGGATGCTGATTTTGTAAATATTGTAATAATTTTATTAAACGATTTTCAATAGAATTATCCCGATTGACATCCAGCAAATTACTTCTATCCGTACCGTCTATAATTTCTCGGCGTACTTTTTCAAAACATAAAGAATCTGCTTTATTTTGACACAAAACGCCCACCGCTGGTTCATTTGGATACATCAAGCCAATAGAATGATAGCCGAGATTCGCCGCCGCGATGCAAATACTATCATACCCCAACGGAATACCGCCCGAACCCGGCAGGAAAACGAACAGCTCATTACGACGTGCGATATTTTTGGTATAAAAAGCAGTATGTGCTTCATTACCAGTGGTGTATGTATTTATTTTAGCATCGGTCGTGCTGGGTAGAATTCGATATACTTCCGTTTCATTAGTTTGTTGATAGCCAAAAGCGGTAGAAATGTCGCTGCGAAGTGCGTAAGCCGTATTATGACTTGGATTATTATCTGCATCATAACCACCGATGTAAAAATATTGTCCATTATCACTTGCAAATGGCGACACGGCGCAGGCGCGCGTGGAGTTGAGCACGATGGGCGGTATCACTTGGGTATTATCTATTCGTTTCAAATCATAAGTAACAACGCCATTTTTTACACGTCGGATGTAATAAAACGCATCGTCTCGTGCTTTGGCTGGATGGTGTTGAATCGTAACAAATAAAGTTGAATCATTTGTAAGCGGGTCTTTCACCCAAGTCATTTCGCTATTGGCAACCACTACATAACTCGCTGTGATACTCGGTGGAATCATGCGCCACGCTTCGGTCAGATTTTTCATGATATCCAACTCAATCGTGTAACTGTATGGTAAAGTCGCTTTCGGGTCGAGGCGCACCATCGCACCTTGATTGCCTTCCAACGCTGCCAATAACGATTGTCCATTTCCAGCGAGATTTGGCACCGCCGTTAATCCGCGTAAACCACTGCTACCGCCGGGCGTCGCCATCAATGGATAGCGAAATACTTCTATCCATTTCGGATTCGCACCATCTTGTCGGCGCAACACGATCGGCGCCGCGGCTACGTGCAACTGCCCATTACATTCGGCAAAAGCCATCGGTCTGCCTTGAAAACTGCCGCTACCTGCTACACCAACATTCATATCACTGGCGGTGATTTCGGGCGTGCGCCAACTGATTTTGCCGGGCAAATGTGGCGCATACACGCCTGCCACCATGCCTTGCGGCAAGCATCCTGCGAAAACCATATCCACTTTGGTCACTTTATCGCGGTAAGCAATCAAGCTGCGAATCGTCGCTTTCAGGCTACTGAGTGAAGGCGCAATCACGGTCTCCGTCCATTCGCCCGTTGCATCATTTCGAGTGTAAACCGAAGCCAATCCATTAAAATCGCGGCAAGCAGCTATCAAAATGGTATCTGGTTTTGGAAGGATATTTCCAAGACTGTCCGTTTTGAAAATGATACTTTCCATCGTCGTCACGCCTTCATTTCTAAAAAGCGTTCGTTGACCGGGTTGCGGATTGTTTCTAAGTTGATTGAAATGTTTGTCCAATTGCCAATTGCCATTTGGTGCATCCAATCGCACGATTTGTGCGCCGATATATGGGTCTTGGCTGCCTGTCGGAATAAAATCCTGCCAGCTTTCGACTCCACCAAATAGTTTGCCTTTGTGCTGAGCCAGCACTCGCATTTCCGTTCCGCCCATGAAATTGCCTTGCGCATCGGTCGCGCCGCCTTTGTAAGAAAGGGTGAATTGCGCTTGCAAAGAGCATAGCAATAACATACTAATGCACGTTAGTAATAAGTTTTTCATATTAAACTTTGTTTTTAAGTAAATTTGTTGATTAGACTGGAAATTCGGATAGGAGTTTAATTAACAATGAAAATTTAGGAGAAATAGATTTGGCATCTCAAAGGCGGAGATGCCAAATCTATTATAATTTACGGTTTGATATTATACAATGCCTGTCCTGCTTTCTCATATTTATCGCCCACCTTCCACACAGGACGCTGCGCACGGTCGCCTAAGATGCGAGCCGTATGCGCGAACGCTTGACAATATTTTTGCAAGTAATCGTAATCAATCGTATTGGGATTATCTGTCACTTGATGATAAAATTTCATAATTGCTGCGTCAAAAGCAGTTAATCCTGGGCTATAATTCACTGCTGGAATGCCTTTTTTAGCAAACGAAACATTATCTGAACGGTCGAACAAACCTTGTTCCGGCGCAGGATCATCGTTCACTGCCAAGCCAAAAGGTTTAGCGCCCGCGCGAATGTCCTCGTCCGTACCCGTGCGACCCAAGCCGATAATCGTGACCAAACTCGTACTGTTATAACCGGCTCCATCCGTATTGAAATTAAAAACCACATCTTTGAGTGGAATGAGGGGATGTTCGGCATAATAGCCGCTACCCAACAAGCCAATCTCTTCGCCCGTCACCGCCAAAAAAATCACCGAACGTTTAGGTGGTTGTTGCGAAAGTGCCTTTGCCGTTGCCAACAGCGCCGTTGTACCGAACGCATTATCACGCGAGCCATTGAAAATACTGTCTTGCTGCGTGTACGAGCCGCCGCCTTGCTTGCCCACGCCCACGTGGTCGTAGTGCGCCGTGATGAGAATATACTCGTTTTTCAATTGCGGGTCGATACCTTCTACAATGCCGATGACGTTTTGCGATTGCACTTTTTGTGTAACGCCGCCCGTTGCAGAGAATGCCATTTTTATAGACTTCACTTTACCACTTGTTAATTCTACCAGGGGATTGGGCGTAGGCTCTTTGAACCAGCCGTAAGCGATGGAAGGCATAGCGGTGGTATCTGCATTATCCGCTAATCGCAAACTTTCTTTGCCAAAATAGTTGGTGAAAAAATTCCAAGGAAACTGTAGCCGATACAATTCTACCAAAGCGACCGCTCCTTTCTCTGCTGCCCATTGGCGCTTTTTGGCGGAAGCCTCGAAAATAGCCATCGGATTAGCAGCATCTGCCTCGCTCATGCCCGGCAATACAAATACGACCTTACCTTTTACATCCAGATTTTTAAAATCATCGCGCTTGGACGCAGTGTCCACCCAGCCATATTGTGCAAAAACCGCCGTCGTCTGTACATTTTTCGTGTCCCCATTCAACCACAAAAAATCCTTGCCAGACTCATAGCTCGTCTTATCCAATTGAAAGGTGCCTGCTTGGGGCGGCACGACGGATTCAAACGGAACCGGTTGGTAATAACCTTGCGCACCGGGTGCTGTTTTCAAACCATACGCTTCCATTTGAGTGGCGATGTACCGAGCGGCGATGTTGTTGCCACGCGAACCCGTGCGGCGGCCTTCCAGTTCATCCGATGCCAAAAAGCGCAGGTGGGCTTCTACTTCTGCCTTTGTCAAATTTAGTTCGGGTACTTGTTGGGCTTGAATGCTAAAGGAGAGTAGAACAAACCCTAAAAAACACAACTTTTTCATCATCTTATAAAAATTTAATTTTAGTTTATAACAGATTTACTTGGAAATAAAAAATTGCCCTGCGCTTATTGAGATAAACAAAATAAGCGCAGAATCCGAAGGATTCAAATGTTTATAGAATCATCCGTTCCGCTGACATTCGACCCCATCGGGGTCGCACCACTAATGCGGGTTTGCTGCTATAAACATAGAATCCCTTCTGTATCCGAAACCGTTTGGCATTTATTTAATTTATCTCAATCAGCGCGGGGTTATGTAATAGCAAGATTAATTGGCTTTAGCCAAATAATTCCATTTGGCTAAAGCCCTAATCTTTTATCTTTCTTATCCCCGCGCTAAAGCACGGGGCAATTAATATCTCAACAGCTATTTACAAACAAGTTTAATAGCTTCTAAAGGTATCAACATTCCACCGTTTAGGGTGTTCGCTGTTATAGAATTAGACAAATAACGCTTTTGTTTCTACCAAATTATCGTATTTTTACATCTTCTTTTTAAAATGTGAATTGCGATTTGGGAGACGTGATTTGGGAAGCCTACGAATCACCGGTCACTTTTCACGAATCACCAATTACAAATACTATAAAATGCTATACGTTAATAATCTTGCATTTCAATACGGCAAACGGACGCTTTTTGATGAAGTGAACCTGAAATTTACACCGGGCAATTGTTACGGCGTAATCGGGGCGAATGGTGCCGGAAAATCTACTTTTTTGAAAGTGTTGTCTGGACAAATTGATGCGACACGCGGCAGCATTGAAATGGAACCGGGCAATCGGATGGCGGTTTTAAAACAAAACCACTTTGAATTTGATGAAAATACTGTGCTGGACACCGCGATGATGGGACACCGCCCGATGTACGACATCATGATAGAAAAAAATGCCATTTATATGAATCCAGACGCGACGGAGGCAGACGGCTTGCGCGCGGCAGATTTGGAAAATAAATACGGCGAAATGGGTGGCTGGACGGCGGAAAGCGACGCAGCTGAACTCTTGAGTAACCTCGGTATCAAAGAGGATTTGCATTATCGCCAAATGAAAGAATTGAACAGTCCGGAAAAAGTGAAAGTATTGCTGGCGCAAGCGCTGTTTGGCAATCCTGATATTCTACTGTTGGACGAACCTACCAACGATTTGGACGCGGAGACCGTGACTTGGTTGGCAGACTTTTTGGCGGATTTTAAAAATACGGTGATTGTTGTGTCGCACGACCGCTACTTTCTTGATATGGTTTGTACGCACGTGGTAGATATTGATTTTCAGCGAGTTAGACTTTATACTGGAAATTATACATTCTGGTATGAATCCAGCCAGTTGATGATGCGACAGATGGCGGATAAGAATAAGAAAGTAGAGCAGAAGCGGGCAGAGATGATAGAATTTATACAACGATTTAGTGCCAATGCGTCCAAATCTCGTCAAGCGACTTCGCGTAAAAAAGCATTGGAAAAGTTGAATTTAGATGAAATGCGTCCGTCCAGCCGGAAATATCCGTTCATCCATTTCAAACCAGAACGCGAGCCGGGCGACCAGATTTTAAAAGTAGAAAAACTCGGCAAACGAGACATCAGTGGCGATTGGCTATTCAACAAGGTGAGTTTCACCATGAATAAAAACGATAAAATTGCCCTGATAAGTCGGGACAGCGCAGCAATTTCGGCGTTTTATGATGTGCTTGCCGGCAAAGAACAAGCAGACAAAGGGGCTTACGAATACGGTCAAACCATGTCATTTGAGTACCTGCCGAATGACAACAGCGAGTTTTTTTCCAATGAAAATGATATTGATTTAATTAACTGGCTGCGCGAATATTCAAAAGACAAGGACGAACAATTTATACGTGGTTTTTTGGGTAGAATGTTGTTTTCTGGCGAAGAAGTGTACAAGAAATCGAGTGTGCTGTCAGGAGGCGAGAAAGTGCGGTGCATGTTTGCCAAAATGATGTTGAAAAATCCGAATTTCTTACTGATGGACGAACCGACGAATCACTTGGATTTGGAATCTATCACTGCTTTAAATAATGGTTTGAATGAATTTAAAGGCAATCTGATTTTTAGTTCACATGACCATCAGTTATTGCAAACCGTTGCTACGCGCATCATCGAAATTACGCCAAATGGTATCATTGACCAGTTGATGAGTTTTGAAGATTATTTGACTTCGGAAAAAATCAAGCAGCAACGCGCGGAGCTATATGCGGATGTGATGGCTTAAAGGAGTAGGCAGTTTTTAGTAGGCAGTAAGCAGTTACTTAAACAGGTCAGCCGAATTCAATTCGGCTGACCTGTTTTTTATATTATACGAAAATAAAGTCAAAATGACGTATTGTAGAATTTAAAAGCCTATCAATTAGTTGATTAGCAATTGCTTACTGCGTACAGCCAACTGCACACTGGTATTATCAAGGTTTTATAACCGTATTGTTTTCAGAATCCGTATCCGCCAAACGCCTCGTCGGGTCTATTTCTACATTTGTAATATCGGCACGAGGGCGATTCACGGTGAAATCATACGTCGGATTCGTCCATTGCCAGTCTTTTAGAATTGTGTATTTCGCACTTTTATCTTCCTGCGGTTTGTTGCCCCGCATCAAGTCCAGCGCGATGTTGAATACTTCCTTGGAGCCATCTTTATACGTCACGACCACATCTAACGGCATAATCATTTTACCCTTATTTCCAAGTGTGATTTTGGTCGCATTCGCATCTGCCGCTTCAATCGTATTCACTGTGTAATCAATAGATTTTGTGGAGTTTATAAAGTATTCTTTATACCAATCTAACTCCAAACCTGACTGCTTTTCAAATACACGAATCACATCATTCACATTTGGATGTTTGAATTTCCAAGTTTCAAAATAGCGCAACAAGCCTTTGTCAAACGCATCTTTTCCAATAATATATTCTAACTGGTGCAGAAAAACCGCGCCTTTGCTATACGAGCCGATGCCATAAGCGAAATTTGTCTGAAAATGGTCAGCGTGCGTACTGAGCGGCTCTTCCCGTCCGCTCTCCGCCAAATTGATGTAGCCTGCATAGCTATCCTCCTGCGGATTTGCTTCTGGCGGCAAGCCCGGTATCACACCATCTTTCGCCAGTTGATTGGTCACTACGTTTGTCGCGTAAGACGTAAAACCCTCGTCCATCCAAGCATACAAGCTCTCATTCGTGCCCAACAGCATCTGATACCACGTGTGCATCAACTCGTGAATCGAAACACCGACCAGGCTATGCAGCGAGCGCTCGCCCGTGATGAGCGTGCCCATTGGGTATTCCATGCCGCCATCGCCGCCTTGTATAAAAGAATATTGTTGGTAAGGATAGGGTCCGTAGGTTTTATTAATAAAATCAAAGGCTTTATCCATGATTTTAGGTAGCATTGCCCACTTGTCGGTCGTTTTTTCGCCTTTTTGATAATAAAAATGTAATGTTAAACCGTCTGGACGTTTCAGCATATCATGAGTGTAATCTGGGTCCGCTGCCCACATAAAATCGTGTACGTTCGGTGCTACAAAATGCCAAGTGAGCTTGTCGCCTTTAGTCAACACTTTTTTATCGGTATAACCGTGTCCGATTTCATCTGGATTTTGTAAATAGCCCGTGCCGCCGATTACATAGCGCTTATCCATTGTGATTTTTACATCAAAATCTCCCCAAACGCCGTAGAACTCGCGTGCTACATAAGGATTGGCGTGCCAGCCTTGATAATCATATTCAGATAATTTCGGATACCATTGCGCCATCGAATAAGCGATGCCTTCTGCATTGTCGCGCCCATTACGACGAATTTGAATGGGAATTTGAGCGTCCCATTCCATGTCAAAGGTCGTTTTAGCATTGGGTAGAATTGGCTCGTTGAGCGTCACTTCCAGAATCGTGCCTTCTACTCCGTATTTTAATGCTTTTCCGTTCTGCTTTAGCGACTTAATTTTTTCGTAGCCTTCTTCGCCGGATTTTAAGGAAGCAAGTCGGCTTGCCACGCGTCTATCGGGGTCGGTCAGGCTGCGCGAACGCACGTCCATCACGCTACCAGCTTGAAAAGCATTGAGATACAAATGATAAAAAACTTTCTGTAACGTATCTGGCGAGTTGTTGGTGTACACCAAATTTTGTTTGCCAGCGTATTGGTGCTTTTTTACATCAAAATCAATCTCCATTTTGTAATCCACACGCTGTTGCCAGCGGTCGGCTTGAGCCGTAGCAAGTGTTGAATAGAAAGTAATGGCTATGAGCCACGCATACTTTTTCAGATATTGCATCATCAATCTTATTTTTGATTTTAGTTAGAAAACGTTGGAAATAGAGCAGATGTTTTATGGATGCTTTTGGTGCAATGCATCCAAATACCGCGCCCTTCCCGTAATATTGCGGAAGGATTTCGGTACGCTGTACCTATTACCCTTTTGATATTTTCATTTCTACCAATATTACGCGGCGCTGCAGCTTTTTATGCGATTAACTTATATTCTATTTTTTATTAGACAAAACTTTTGACACAAAAATTGGAGGTATCTGTATTTTTGGGAAACTGTTTCAACACCTGCTGCGTTTAGATTCGTGATTGCAAAGGAAATTCTGTAAAAAAATGCACCACAGTTTGGCAGTTTCAGAAATAAACGTATTTTTGCAACGCTTTTTGAAAAAGCAACTCCAATGTGAGATTTGAAATGTAAAATAAGAAATTTGAAAATGGGCGACATCCAATAAGATTTCAAATTTCATATCTCAAATTTCTAATTTAATTTGATTTGGTAGCTCAGTTGGTAGAGCAATACACTTTTAATGTATGGGTCCTGGGTTCGAATCCCAGCCAAATCACTTTCTGTAAAAACTAAAACCTTATAAGTCAACTACTTATGAGGTTTCTACTTTTATATCAGTCGCATTATAAGTGGTTTTTAAGAATGTTTAGTTTGCATATCAGATTTAGTTCATTATTACGACCCGTACAAAACTTCCCGATTATATTTGTTCCGATATTGCAAGGGCGACAAGCCGGTGATTTTTTTGAAAGTCGTTCGAAATGCTTTATTATCAGTGTAACCTACTTTGTACATCACTTCATTCACATTCTCTCGAGAAGATTCCAGACTCAATTTTGCAGCTTCCATTTTCACCCGCTGGATGTACTCTGCAACGGTATTGCTGGTCGCTTTTTTAAACCGGCGTTCAAAACTTCTGCGGCTAATGGCAAACATATCCGACAATTGGTCTACCGATATTTTATCTTCAAAATTATCCTCGATAAAAGCCTGTGCTTTTTTGATGGGCTCGTCTTCATGTTCTTTTTGACCTTGAAAAATGGTGAAGGACGATTGACTATCCCGTTCTATTTCAATCGCAAATACTTTGGCAGCTAGTACTGACATTTCGCGCCCGGCATATTTTTCTATCAAATATAAAATCAAATTCAAATACGAAAACGCGCCGCCGCTGGAATAAATTCCTTGTTCATCCGTGATGATTTTCTCTGCTACCAGCTCTACATCTGGAAATAAATGTCTGAATTCATTGGCTGCCATCCAATGCGTGGCGCACTTTTTACCTTTCAGCAAGCCGGTAGATGCCAGCAAAAACGCGCCCATACAGAGGCTAGCAATTTCCGCTCCATTCTCATATTGCTTTATAATCCAAGGAATAAAATCCCGATTCATTTCTATGGCATCCGTCAAATTTCCGTCAAGGGCAGGGATGACAATAAGGTCCGTCTTTTCTACTTCTTCCAAAACTGCGTCCGCATGAATGGTAAATAAGCCACCGGTGGAGGGCGTTTCCTTCAAAAGTCCGACCAATTGCACTTGAAATAAAGGCGCTTCGCCCTTATCTTTAAAAAACGCATTCACTTGTGTAAACAGTTGGCGCGAGCCTTCCAGACTACCTAAAATAGCGCGTTTTGGTACCAATATTGAGATATGCTTCATGCTGTAAATTTAAGAAAAACAATGGCGGAAACAACCCCTCATATTGGCGGATTTGCACCCTACATCGTTCGATTATTGCCTGTATTTTTGTAAAACAATTTGAATTAAATTCATTACAAAGAAAACAAAAAATCTTGATTATGAAAACGATTAAAAAAGCAATTGACATCAATGCGCCAAAAGAAAAAGTTTGGGAAGTATTAATGAAGGATGAGTTGAACCGCATTTGGTATGCGGAATTTATGGAAGGTACGTATGCGGAAACGGATTGGAAAGTAGGTAGCAAGGCAGTATTTAAAGACCAGACCAACAGTGGTATGATAAACAGAGTACTTGTCAATAAACCGAATGAACTGCTTTCAATGGAAGTGTTAGGTTTTGTGGCGGATGGGGTAGAAGATTATGAAAGTGAAGCTGTTAAAAGTGTACAAGGAGGGAAAGAAACGTATCAATTAACAGATAACGAGGGGGTTACGCATCTTGCTATTGAATCAGGTATGAGTGAAGAAATGTTTGAATCCATGTCCGCATCGTGGGAAAAAGCATTACAAAAAATAAAGGAATTGGCAGAAAGTAAATTAAAAATTAAAAATTATTATGGCTGGTGGAAGAACGATTCAGAGATTTCACTAAAAAAGAAATTGTAGACGCAACAAAAAGCACTGAAGTGTTAATCGCTTTAGACGCAGAAAGTAAAGCAAAAGTGGACGAAATGGTGAGCAACGCCGTCAAAGCCGGTGGCTCCATTTATGCCGAACCACAAGACCACGGCTGGATGTATCAGCATAGCTTTGCCGATTTGGACGGACACCAGTGGGAAATTTTATACATGGATGAAAGTGCTATGCCACAAGGCTAAAAAGGGAAGCATTTGGACACTGATTTTTAGGATGATTATGTTGTTTTTAGGATGAACATGTTTAAAATTGAAGGATAGCTCCTTCTATCCGTTTCCTATTAATTGAAATCATTAATTTTAAACAACTCCGATTTTTAAATTTGTGAAACTAATCATAATTTATCTTACTCATCCTAAAAATCAGTGTCCTATCCAAGTATTTTATTGTGGCATTGTAGTTCTTTATTATAAATAAAAATAATAACTTTTAAATCATTACAAAATAAAATCACGAGCTATTAAAATTATTTACTGGGTTACTACTACGCTTATATTCTTGTTGGAAGGGGTGATGCCTGCGCTGACATCTCAGACGGAATTGGCTAAAGAAGGCATCCGGCATCTGGGCTATCCCGAATATTTTGGTACCATGCTGACGGTTTTTAAAGTATTGGGCGCAGTCGCACTAATCATTCCAAAAGTACCAAGCCGGATCAAAGAATGGGCTTATGCGGGTCTTGCTTTTGATTTTATTGCTGCATTTATCAGCCATTGGGTGGTGGATGGGCTAAATGGAATCACTTTTTTTCCACTCCTTATACTTGGTATTTTGATAGTATCTTACCTTTGTTATCATAGACTTCGGAATATTTCCCCAAGAGCGAGCGTGTAGTAGCATTTCATCTTCAATAAAATTTTTGGAGGAGAATTAATTTTTAAATTAAAATGTAAATAAAATATGAAGCTATTCCTCTATTCTTTTCAGATTTCTGCTACGCAACTTGAGGCGCTTACACAATTAGTTGGTAAAAAACCAGAATATATAACATTCGCTTTAATATAAAATGCGGCGGATGTAGAGTCGGGTTCGGAAAACTGGCTGGAAGAATTACGCGAACCGCTGCGTAAGAACGGCTATCAAATAGAGATAGTGGATTTAAGAAATTGGCGGAATAAACGGGAAGCGCTGCGTGAAAAACTGGCAAGTAAAGATGTGATCTGGTTGGGCGGTGGCAATACGTACTACTTACGTTGGATATTAAAAGAGACGGGAGCAGACGATATTATTATAAATTTGGTACAACAAGGAAAAGTGTACGCTGGTTGGAGCGCCGGAGCAATGGTAGCTGGTCCTAATACCAGTATGCAGTCGCCTGTACGCAGTTGGCAGTTGGTAATCAATTGATTTACATGATCTTAAAAAGATTTGAATACGTCGTTTTAATTTTATTTTAGTATAACTTAGCGCACATAGGAACAATGGACTCCCAACAAGCCGCACCGGAACTTATCTGGGAAGGGCTTCATTTGACCAACGTCATGGTCGTGCCACACATGGATAATAAGGACTTTATAGAAAGTGTACCTGAAACTAATCAACGATTTCAACAGGAAGGTTGTAGCACGATGCCGCTTAACGACAATCAAGCACTCCTCATCAATGGAGCCGAGCAAAAAGTTATTTAGAAAGCGCCTAAGGGATTGACCACTTATGATGTACCATTTACCACCGCATAACAAGTTGACAATCAAATAGATTGGATATTTAAATGTGACGATTATTTAGGGCGAACCACTTAAATAAGGGAGCAATATTAAATTATAATTTCTATTATGAAGTTTGCAGCGTCTCTGCATTCTCTGCGCCTCGGCGGTTAAAAATAAAAGTGCTTCAGCACTTACTTACTCATTTAGTACGGTAGAGCAAAAATTAATTCTTCATTTTTAATTCCTCATTATCAACTGCTGCATCCTTTGCATCTAAGCGGTCAAATCTCTTTACCTTCGTCCGGCTTTTTAATGGAATGTAGCGATACGGACGTTGCTTTATATCGGTGGTCAACGTGTCTAAGTTACTAGTCAGCGCGCGAAGTTGCACATAAATAGAATCATCTTGTATCAATTTGCCCAACGTTCCTTCTCCACTATTGATGCGGCTAATCGCGCTACTCACGCCTTTGATAGCGCCATTAGCAGAGCCGAGGGTTAATTGCAAGCTATCTATGGTTACTTTTACTTTATTAATTGTATTCTGCAAATCAGCTTCTGCAAGGTCAGATGCAAAGTTGTCAGCACTGTATATGATATTTTTAATTTTATCATTGTTTGCCTGTAATGTGCCGGTTACACTATTTAGATTTTTCAATGTACCTTCAATGTCACGGGAAGAACGTTGGATGACAACATCTAATTGAGAAGAAGTGGTGCGTAGATTACCCATCGTGTAACGCAGGTCCCGTAAGCTTAACGCAATCGGAGAATTACTATTTTCATCCAAAAATTCATTATTTATCGTGTCTATAATTTCATTCATTCCGCTTTTAAAAATATCTACATAATTTTTAGCTTGTTCTTCACTTAGCATAGAAGCCAATAATCCGCGGGTTTCGCCCTGTAAATAAGCGCCGCTTTTTGCACAATCTGTACCAGAGCAAGGGTAACTGTATTCCAGATTAATCGCTTTGCCGCCCATTACACTGGTAGAAGTAATAACTGCTTTCGTATTTTTTGGAATTTGCATATCTTTATTCAAATCCAAAACGACCGTCACCCGCCGATTCGGGTCTTCCGGTTTTAAATACAAATCAGATACAATTCCTACCTGCAATCCGCTGAGGCGCACAGGCGTTGCTTTTTGCAAACCCTCTACATTCGCATATTCTACATAATAAAGATTGGAAGCGCTCAGGGCATTTTTACCCATAATAAATTTAAAGCCCCAGAAGGACAAACCAATGGCAACAATAGCTAAAAGCCCTATTTTTACTTCGTTCGACATAGTCAGTTTGATTGAAAATCGTCAATTTTGATGTTACAACGTAAACTTTTGAAACAACACCTTGTGTAGAAAAACAGTTTCGCGCGAATATGTTCAAAGTGGCTCAAACGGGAAAGGTGAATTGTGGGTTGTATCATACCACTTACGTTTCCCATTTCACTAATCACAATTTACGTTTCCCTCAATACTGAATACCCAACTCCCGTTTCGCATCTTCCAATGAAATACGCACGCCACTTTTATACGCCACCAAAAAAGCATCCGGAAAACCCTGTTCTTTTAAATTGGTTTTGGCGCGCAAGGCAGTTTCAAAATCGGTGAAGCCCCGCGCTTGATATTTGTACATATTGCCTTCCTGCACACCTTCAATGGCATACGGGAGGCTGCTCCACTTGCTTTGCGAGAGGTCAACGGGCTTGGAAGAAGCGGAGAGTTGTATACAAAATTGTACGCCGGAAATATTTGTTGAAGTGCTGACATTCCCGATTGGCACTACCTTCGGTTCGTTGTAAGTATTTGATGGTGAAGTATTTACGGGCTTTTCAATCACTTTTACTTTTGGCTTTTCTGCAATGGGATTGGTTGGTTTTTGAGTTGGCGGTGGCACATTGATGAACGTATTGTCAGCTACTGGCATTTGCGTTTCGACGGGCGGAGGCGTGATACCGAGTTCTATACTATTTTTATATTCTACAAAAGCAGTTAAAATCGAGTTGGCAACGGTTTCCTGCCCTTCTATCGTATTCAAATAATTTTCCTCATCTCGATTGCTCAAGAAACCCGTTTCTATCAAAATGCTGGGCATGGTCGTGGCTTTCAACACATAAAATCCCGCTTGGCGCACGCCTCGGCTCTTGCGATTACTGGTTTTAAACTTAGATTCCACTTTTTCTGCCAATGTAATACTTTGGTCCAAATGTGCATTTTGAAACATACTGAGTAGAATATGTGATTCTGGCGAATTTGGGTCGAAATCATAATTGGCGCGATAGTCTTCTTCCAATAAAATAGCAGCGTTTTCGCGCTTTGCCACTTCGAGATTTTGATTGGCGGTGTGTAAACCCATGACGTACGTTTCCGAGCCTTTGGTCGCGCTGCTGCCCGGCATAAAATTGCAGTGAATAGAAATAAATAAGTCTGCATTATTTCGATTTGCAATAGCAGCACGCTCGTGCAGGGGCACAAAAAAATCGGCATCTCGCGTCATAATCACCTTAATATCAGGAAATTGTGTAGCCATGAAAATCGCCACATTTTTTGCGATTGCCAGTGCAATGTTTTTTTCCTGTGTGGAAGCGCCGAGGCAGCCGGGGTCGTGTCCACCGTGTCCGGCATCTATGACGACCGTTTTTATGCGATAACTGTTTGGTGGGATTGTGGTTTGTTTGATACCTTTGCGAGGGGAAAAGGTGATGGGGTGATGAGGTGATGGGGTGAACCCACTATTCGACAACGACGACTTAGAGTGGTTTTCTGCGTAGGCAACACTGATTTCGGTAGCTGGCAATTTTGTTTCTAAGGAAATGTTAAACTGCGCAGGTGCGGATGGCAAAAGTGCACAAAGAAACGTTTGTATGGCAGCGAATGACGTGGTTAATAATAGCATGATAGTGTGTTAGTTGTAAAACAGCCTTTAGGCTGTCCACGTTTATCAACCTTCAGGTTGATATTAATATTATGTTTAAGTCGTGTTCCAAGGCAATTCTTGGACTATTTAATGGATAGGCTAAAGCAAGCCTGTGTAACGATTCACAAAAATAATAGAATTCAGCACTTGAAAGCAAAACTACCCTTTGTAATAATTTTAGGTTGTCTTCTTTCCTCTTTTTCCCTGCGAGCCCAGACTGAACCGGCGCAAGGAAGAGACACCATTCCGTTCCCTCCTGATTCGACGCTTGCAGTTTCTGATTCTTTATTATACAAAGTTACGTATTCCAACGATTCTTTAGATGCGCCTGTCAATACGGGTGCGCGCGATTCTATTATTTACGATATTAAAAATAAAAAAATCTATTTATACGGTGCAGCGGAAGTGACGTACACCACCATTAAATTGAACGCTGATTACATCATTTTTGACTGGGAAAGCAACATTGTAAGCGCCAGCGGCGTGCCTGATAGTTCTGGTAGAATGACCGGTATTCCACAATTTGCCGATGGCGAACAAGATTTCACAGCCGATTCGATGCGTTATAACTTCAAGAGCCGCAAAGGTATTGTGTATGATGTAACAACGGAAGAAAGTGGCGTGATCATTCACGGCGCGCGTTCTCGTTTTGAAACAACGCCTGCCACGCCCGGCGATACCAGCAGTCGGGCACAAAATATTATTTACAATCAGAGTGCTATTTTTACAAGCTGTACCGACCCGGAGCCGCACTACGGCATTCGCAGTCGAAAACAAAAAATTATTCCAGACAAACTCGCGGTCGTCGGCCCTTCCAATGTAGAAATTATGGGCGTGCCCACGCCATTATGGTTGCCGTTTGCGTTTTTTCCATTGTCGAAAGGGCGGAAGACGGGCTTAATATTTCCAAGAGATTATGAATATTCGCCAGCTTGGGGATTTGGGATTCGAGATATTGGCTGGTATTTTCCATTGGGTGATAATTTCAACCTGACGCTCACGGCGGATGTGTATTTGAAAAGCAGATGGGGTATCACTGCCCGTTCAGATTATAAAAAAAGATATAAATTCTCGGGTCAATTTGATTTGAGTTTTCAAAATTTACCGACCGAGCAGCGCGACGGCTCCATTCGATTTGACCAACCGATTTCTTTTACCTGGCAACACACGCAGGAACGCACCGCGCATCCGAGCAATACCTTTGGTGGCAATATCAATATTCAAACGGGTAATTTTAGAAGCCGCGTTTTCAATGATGCTGGTAATGTTTTACAAAGTCAACAGTTGAATTCTAACTTCTCTTTCAATAAAGTATGGCAGGACAAACCCATCAGTTTTAGCGCCGCGCTCAGTCACAGCCAAAATAATCGCGACAGCAGCATCACCCTCAGTTTTCCCAATTTGCAATTTCAAACTCAGACGTTGTACCCTTTCAAACGCAAGGAGCGGGAGGGCGAAGAAAGATGGTATGAAAGCGTGACTTTACGCTACACTGCTGAGGCACGAAATACCTTTCAAACCAAGGATTCCCTTTTTCTCACGCAAGAAATGTTTGACAATGCGGAATATGGTGTGCAACAAAGTGCGACCAGCGGTACGTCTTTTAAATTATTTAAATATTTCAACTTAAATCCAAATGTAGATTATCGGGAAGTGTCATATTTTAGTAGCATTCGTCGGGAGTTTGTTGATTCCCAATTGGTACGAATTGACACCATCCGAAATCCGGATTCTACTGACTTCACACTCAGACGTACTACTATTTCCAACGGCAGATTTGAAGATTTTCGGCAGCCGGGATTCCGCTCCTGGCGGGCTTTTTCGGCAAGTGTAAGTTTGAATACCCAAATATTTGGTACGCTTCAATTCAAACGTGGCTTCATCCGCGGCTTGCGGCACGTAGCGAAGGTGAGTACGTCATTGAGCTATTCACCTAATTATTTAAACCCAAGGCTGCGTTATTTTGAATTTATACAAGGCAATGGACGATTTGCAAACGATTCGCTGCGATATTCGGTTTTTGAACAAAATATCTACGGCGGTCCGCCACAAAGTGCGCAACAGTTGGCGCTTAATTATTCGATTAATAACATTTTTGAAGCCAAGATATTCGGCAAACGAGATACGACCGCTCGAAAAATTAAGTTATTTGATAATTTGTATGTAAATGGTTCTTATAATATTGCAGCAGACACGATGAAATGGAGCATTGTGTCGGTAAGCGGTACGGCGCGACTATTTAAAGATATTACAACCTTAAGTGTACTGATGCAACTCGACCCTTACATCATGGAAAGTAATGGACAAGGGAGCTTTTCGCGGGTCAATAAATTGGCTTTTCGCGAACAGGGTAAATTATTGCGATTTGATAATGCCAATTTGAGTTTTAATACGGGGCTTACCGTCGGAAAATTGCGCGAATTATTTACAGGCGAAGAGCCGGAGGTGGTCGAAGATTTGCGCGACCAACCGCAAGGGCAGCAACCGCAGCAGCGCGTTAATCTGGAAGAAGATTTCTTGAGTCTATTTGAAAATTTTGGTTTGAATCACAACTTTGTATTGGGTTGGAATACCGATTTTCGCACGAATCGAGATACCTTTCTGGTGTCGGTCAATTCTTTAAATGTACAAGGCACGATTCAATTATCCAAAAACTGGCGCATCGGCGTGGGTAACTTTGGATATGATTTTGCTCAAAAGGATTTTTCTTATCCTTCGATTTCGTTCACCCGCGACCTACACTGCTGGGAAATGGGCATGAGTTGGCAACCCACGCGCGGCACGTACAGCTTCTACATCCAAGTGAAACCCGGCACATTTGACTTCCTCCGCCTCCCTTATCAACGAAATAATGCGGATGCGGTACGAGCCTTTCAATAGCTTAATGAGAGACGCCGTAAATACTTTGCCCAACTTTGCGAGAGAGGAGCAATAAGTGACCAAATTACAAAAGACAAAAACACGTTCACACATTTTATTATCAAGGTCTCGGCAACATCCCTTTTTCCATTTTCTTCTTTCTACTCCCCTTCAGCGGCTTCCCCGGTTTCATTCCATTATGCTTCCCTTTTTCTACCACTGGAATTCCATTTACCAGCACATAATCCATGCCTTCCGCATACGCGTGCGATTTATCAAATGTCGCTTTGTCTATAATTTTTTCCGAGTCGAATATCACAATATCAGCAGCCATACCGGGCAGGAGTAAACCTCTATCATTCAAACTAAAGCGCCGTGCAGGAAGCGAAGTCATTTTACGAATCGCATCTTCTAATGTAATGGTTTTCAACTCGCGCACGTAACGTCCCAACACACGAGCGTTGGTGCCATACGCGCGGGGGTGCGGCGCGCCTCGACCGAATGCAGGAATGCCAGCATCAGAAGCGACCATCGCATACGGAAATTGTAGAATACGTTGTACGTCTTCCTCGCCCATTTTATGGTAAATCATTTGCACGCGCGGACCCGGCGTCATCAGTTCTAAAACCGTTTCAATCTCATCTTCCACTTTGTTCGACCCTTTTTTCATCGTATTGATAGACGAAATACTCATGCCGTTATATTCTGGTTTAAAACTACAATTGGCAACGACCGAATATTCAAAATTGCCAAAGCCCGTTTTCTCTAACATTTCTTTCATCTCTTTTACAATCGTCGCTTTCGTTTCAGGATTTGCCAATCGAATCTTTAAAGAATCGCCCGCCAACGCCCAAGTCGGCAACAAAACCGCCAGCGTCGTGCTGCTCGCCGTGTACGGATATTGGTCAACGGTCACATCAATTCCTTCGCTACGATACTGCAACACTTGGTCAATCATTCGATTGGATTTGCCCCATTCATTTTTACCAGAGAGTTTGAAATGTGAGATTTCGACTGGCATTTGCGCTTGTCTACCCACTTCTACCGCTTCTGCGATGGCATCCAACACTTTACTATCTTCATTGCGAATATGGGAAGCGTACACGCCGCCATAATTAGCTGCGACTTTCCCCAGTTCTACAATTTCACTCGTTTCCGCGAACGTACCCGGCACATAAATCAATCCGGTAGATAAGCCAACTGCGCCGTCCTGCATAGCTTGCGACACAAAGGCTTTCATTTTTTCTAATTCGGATGGAGTGGGTGCTCGATTTTCTGTCCCCATCGCGGCAGTGCGTACGGTGTTATGACCAATTAAAGAAGCGACGTTCAACGAAATACCATTGCTATCCAAGGTTTCAAAAAAGGCTTTTATATTTAATTCTGAACCGCCACAGTTGCCAGTTATAATCGTCGTCACACCATCATATAAAAAATTTTCTGCATTTGGCAAAGAGACAATGCTACCCTCCACATGCGCATGCACGTCAATAAAACCCGGCGCGACTACTTGTCCTTTTGCGTCAATCACGCGTTTCGCTTTACTACCCGACAAATCGCCAATGCGTTTAATTTTTCCTTTTTGAATGCCAATATCGCCGATGTACCACGGATTGCCCGTACCATCAATGATTTTAGCGTTTGTAATTAATAGGTCGAATTTGCCCTGCGCGAAGGTAAAAATGGCAAATAATAGAAAAATAGATGTTAAGTAGTGCTTTTTCATATCGTCAAGTTTGGGGTCTAAAATAAAAAAACAATTCGCGCAACGGAGACAAATGCTGCTTTTAATTTCTCTTCAATTAAATATAAAAAGATTTTTCAATATAAAAAGATTGATTTTTCAGCTTTTTTTAAATATATTTTCTTTTTCAGCTTTGATTTCGGCACAAAATATCGTATCATTGTGCATATATTAATTTAATTTCATAACCCAAAAATTCAAGCACCATGAGACCCGCCTTCTTAAAAATCCTACTTGTATTTATTGCTGTTTTAGTTTTTACACCGCAAGATGCTTTTGCGCAAGACCAGAAAAAGCCTACTACCATCTCGACAGCCGACCAAAAAGCAATTACCGCACTGTTTAAAGGCGTGGACGCTACCAAGTATCGCTTACAATTCAATGATGGAAAGAAAGCCGTCGGAAAGAGAGCCGTTGAAATGCAAGATTTGGAACAAGTAAGAAAAGTGACTAATCCGGCAGAAACTGCAGGATACATCGTATTGATTGTAGAAGGAAAAGATGTGATTTACGTTTTGGCAGTAGGTAGCTCTGAACTAACCAGTGTTTTAGGAAAAACGAAGGTAGCTCAATTGAACAAAATTATGGCAAAGTACGGTAGATAATCTTAAGGGTAAGAATAAACTACGGACTGAGGATGTATGATACCACTCATACATCCTTCTGTTTATTTACCAACATTTTATGAAAAAGGTAATTTACATCCTAGCTTTTATACATTTGGCGACGATTGCTATCGTCATCTTTCATGGCATAGATAAGTATGTGCATGGAGGCTGGTGGGAAAAGCCGTTGGCATTTTTGTGCAGTATTAACTATTCTATTTGGCAGTATGGTTTTTTTTCGCCGGATGTTGGAAAAAGTACAGAATTAGAAATAAAAATACAGACGGATGGCGGTGAGGTAAAAAAATATTCCACTCTAAAGGGATTTGAGTTTTATACTTCTAATGCAGAGTCGCTCAACCGATTTTATGGATATAAGCATCATACCGCTCGGGATTCTACTTTTCTGGATTTATGTGCCCGCTCGGTAGCTGCTCGAATGCTGAATATCCATCAGGATGCTGGACAGCTCGATTACATCATGCGCAGCATTCGCTATCCTACCATGAAAGAATATCAGCATGGAACGGCTCCACGAATTGTGGAATTTTATAGCACTACCTTTGTTTTACGTTAATTACGTGCTTGGTATGATTATTCCCAATATTTCTACCTTAAAAAATCGTTTTATTTCCTTTTGGGAAACGCCGATTTCGCCGCAGCCGCTCGGCATTTTCAGGCTGGCAATAGCCTCATTTACTTTGTTACAAGCGTTCATTTGGTATCCCGATTGGATGTCCTTCTTTGGTCCAGATGCCTGGATTCAGTGGGAAATATCGCGTGCATTAAATGCGGAGTGGAGCATTCACATAGAGTATGTCTATCGCTTGTTTCATTCCTTGGGTTTATCAGAAGCACATTCTGTAAGGCTTTTTTTCTGGATTTATGTAATAGCAGCTACCGGATTATTAGTTGGCTGGCACACCAGAATATGGGCATTTTTGACCTGGCTTTGCCATTATGTGATTATGAGTACGATTCCCACTTTTGTCTATGGCGTAGATATATTTTTGCACATTGCTTTGTTTTATCTGATGGTAATGCCAGTGAGCAAAGCCTATTCGCTGGATGTATGGTTGGGGCGCGTGAGTTCAATGCCTACTTGGGGAGTGACGCTTTCTGTACGTGTATTGCAGGTGCACTTGTGTCTCATTTATGTATCTTCTGGCTACGAAAAAATGTTCTCGCCGGAGTGGTGGGATGGTAATGTGTTATGGCGGGCATTGGTACAACCCGACTTTCGTCAATTTGATTTTACTTGGCTAGCAAAATATCCCTGGATACCCATACTATTGAGTTGGTTTACAATGCTCATTGAAACGGGTTATTGTATCGGTATGTGGATTCCTCGACTCAGAGTGGCATGGTTAGGCGGTATTATCTTTCTTCATCTTGGAATAGGTCTATTTTTGGGGCTGTGGCTTTTTGGCATCATTATGATTTTGTTATCCGTCTCCGCTTTTGGGTGGGAAGTTTATAATGACATTCAACGATTAAACAAAGAACCTTTACACGTGACCAAGCGGAGTGTCCAAGCGGCTGAGTGACTAAGCGACCAAGTGATTAAACGAGTAGCTACGAAAACACTTTAACACCATCTAAACCCACCGCGTCATCAACATCCGTTTGTGATCTTGAAAACCGTAGCGGCGATAGAGCGAAATACCCGATTCATTTTGAATTTCTACTTCGAGGTGAATGGCTTTTACGCCCATAGATTTGGCTTGTTCGGCTACAAAATCTACGGCGGCTGCACCGATGCCTTGATGGCGATAATCGGAACGCAAGTACAATTCATCTAAAAAAGCGTCTCTGCCGCCGAATTCGAAACTATATCCAAGTGTAAGTGCCGCGTATCCAGCGGTTTGGTTATTAATAAAAATCAGCCAGAGCTTGCCATACGAAGCGTCGTTGATGAAAATACGCAGGGCTTCCTTTGCCATTTCCCGATTGAAAGTATAATTATCCAGGGCATAATATTCTTCCTGCATTTCCAAAATAAGGTCAATATCGTCTTTGCCCGCAGCAAAAAAGTGTGGATTCATGGAGACTTTGATTTGTTAGCGCGAATTAAGATGGCAAAGTTGCACAAAAGTTGGCACATTGTTATTTTAATTGATACGTAAAAATTACATAATTTTAATTTCTATTCTTACCAAATTTCTCCTTGTAATATGCTACTTTTCCAAACTTTTAATTCATTCTATCCAATAAAACCGTCTGCAGATTGATTCTAGTAATTGTTAAAAATTCAAACTATCATTAACACCATGAAAAATCGCAAAATCCTATTATCTGAAAACGAAATCCCAACGCATTGGTACAACATTGTACATGATATGCCCAACAAACCGCTGCCGCCACTGCATCCCGGCACGCGCGAACCCATCGGACCGGAAGCACTCGCGCCGCTCTTCCCGATGGAACTCATCAAACAAGAAGTAACGACCGAAAAATGGGTAGAAATACCAGACGAAATTCGTGATATATACGCACTTTGGCGACCCACGCCGATGTATCGCGCGCACAATTTTGAAAAAATGTTGGACACACCTGCAAAGATTTATTACAAATATGAAGGCACAAGTCCCTCCGGCTCGCACAAACCAAATACGGCGGTAGCGCAAGCTTATTACAACAAACAAGAAGGTGTAAAGCGCATCACGACTGAGACAGGTGCCGGGCAATGGGGAAGTGCCTTGAGTTTTGCTTGTAATTTGTTTGACATTGAATGTGAGGTATATATGGTAAAAATTAGTTACCACCAAAAGCCATATCGCAAAGTGATGATGAATACGTGGGGTGCGAAAGTGTATGCCTCCCCGACCGACCAAACCGAAGCAGGACGACATATTTTAGCAGGAGACCCCAATTCGCCGGGCAGTCTCGGCATTGCAATATCTGAAGCGGTAGAACGCGCTGCAACCGATGACAACACCAAATATGCTTTAGGAAGTGTACTCAATCACGTACTGATGCACCAAACCATCATCGGGCAAGAAGCATTGGTACAGATGGAAAAAGCAGGTGAATTGCCGGATATTATTGTTGCGCCGTTTGGTGGAGGGTCGAATTTTGCAGGCATTAGCTTTCCGTTTTTGCGTTTGAATTTGGAGGAAGGAAAAAAGATTCGCTGTATTGCGGCAGAACCAGCTTCGTGTCCAAAACTCACCAAAGGCGTGTTCCGCTACGATTTTGGTGATGCAATTGGCATGACACCACTCTTGCCGATGTACACGTTGGGGCATACGTTCGTCCCTGCGCCTATCCATGCGGGCGGGCTCCGCTATCACGGAGCGGGGGCTGTGGTGAGTCAATTATTGAGGGATAAACTTATCGAAGCGCGTGCGCATGACCAAGTCGAATGTTTTGAAGCGGGTATTAAATTTGCGAAAGCAGAAGGCATCATTCCAGCACCAGAGACCAACCACGCCATTGCTACTGCTATTCAAGAAGCCGAGCGTTGCAAGCGGGAAGGGAAGTCGGAAGTGATTTTGATTCACCTTTGTGGTCACGGCAATTTTGATCTCGCCGCTTATGAAAACTACCTGTCCGGCAATTTGCAAAAGCATGAAATTACACAACAGGAAATTGATGCTGCGATTGCGCTGATTGATACGCCGGAAATTGGATAAGGGAGGATAGGAGGATGGGATTCCTAAACGTGGAGAATAGGAGCATGAGAGGATAGGATTCTTGAGGGAGCGTCCCATCCAATCCTCCTATCTTCCAATCCTCCTTTTTTGCAACAAAAGTGTTTGTTTTTAGTTACCTTTAAACTAAAGCGACGTTGCAATTTTCTTACAACTATTGGATATGGGGATTTCAAAATTTTCGATTGTAGACCGGATGGCGGATCCGATTTATCAGGCGTTGCTGTGTTTTGGAGCAGCATTGGCAATCATGTTGGTTAGCAAACTGGTGCAATGGACGAATATCATAGCGGTAGGCGAACGCTTCCCGTGGATGACCTCGGCTACGTTTATCCTACTATTTACGATGTTGAATAGTGTCAGTTCGCTTTCGGTCAAAAGCATGGCGAAGTATTGGGGACGCAGTATTTATAGTTTTATGGGCTTGGCGGTTTTATCGGGTTTAATGGCGTATTTATTTTCTTCGCTTTCTATTAATGAAGCGGGTTCGTATCGCTGGATTTATTTTGTATTGACCTTCGGTTATTTAGTTTTTTTGTCTATTGTAACAATGATGCGGCAGATTGTAGAATTTGCACAAAAAGAAGAGTGGAATCACCCACGTATCAGACGTAAACGTTAAGATATTGGGATATTATGATATTTAGCTTTAAATGCTCGGATAATATCCACAAAACGATTCATATATAACTAACGCCTAACCCCAAACTTCAAACAGTAAACCTCAAATATTTTTGTTAAAAACTTTAATCTGCAACTATAGAACTTCTGCCCCCTAAATTTGCGTAAGTGTAGGTATCCCTACATTTTTTACACTCATTTACCTGCAATTTTGTATTAAAATTTAAAACAATGAAAAAGATACCAAGTATTTTATTAGTTATTGCCATGTTTAGTTTCATGGCTTGTAATAATGCACAGAAAACACAATCCACCACTTCCAAAAAAACGGAAATGAAAGGTGAATTAATTTCTCTGAAAGGCGAAAAATTACAACTGGTAGAAAAGCCAGAAGCAGATTGGAAAAAAGAATTGTCTGCAGAAGCCTTCTACGTATTGCGCCAAGACGGTACAGAACGCCCTTTCACCGGCGAGTATGCGGATAATCATGACAAAGGCATTTATGTATGCGGTGCTTGTGGTTTGCCACTTTTTGATTCTGAAACGAAATTTGAATCCGGCACCGGCTGGCCCAGTTTCTGGCAACCCATTCGTAAAGAACACGTGAAAGTTGGCGCTGACAATACCCTCGGCATGACCCGCGACGAGGTAGAATGCGCTCGCTGCGACGGACATTTAGGACACGTATTTGACGATGGTCCGAAGCCAACGGGCTTGCGTTATTGTATGAATTCCGTGTCACTGAAATTTGTGAAAGATGGGAAAATGGTAGCGACGAAGTAGCAATCAGTGTGAAAAGAAGTGAACAAATCCTTGCTCAGAAAGATGCCGAGTGGGTTTTTTATCTCCTGTCCATAAATCGGCTTCTATTTCTAAGCAAAGCGCAACATACACTGCGTCTTTCGGGTCAACGTCTCTGCATAATTCATAGGCTTTGACCCGATTTTCTGATGATATAAATTCGGTTTGGGTAAGATGTAAGCGTTCTATCATTTTATTTAAAAACTCATAGACCTCTTCCTCCGTTAATTTGCTATGTTTGAATATTTTGTCCTTATGTCGAAAAAGCTCAACTATTACAAAAGAGGGCGCGTAAAAATCATGGTTTCTTTGCAAGAGCGTTTCTCTAATTTTAGAAGAAACAGGCAGTGAGCCAGAAAAAAGCACATTTGCGTCCACTACAATTTTCATTGCGCAATGCCCTTTAAAAATTCCGCTTTATGCTGTTCCCACCATTTACTTTCAATATCTTCTGCAATGTCCAGTACCTCCGAGGTAAGGGAAGCCTTCAATGCAAGATATTCTAGCCTAAGATGTTCTAGGAACGCCATTAAGTTTTCTTGATTAATAGTAGATCTATCCAGTCGAATGACTACCTCTTCTTTGTCCGTTTGCACACTAAATCCACTCATATCTAAAAGCATTTATTCAAAAATACAGATTTTTTTTAGTTTTAGTTCAATGTAATATCCGCCACACCATTTCCTTCAGCAATTCCCCTTCTTCTTTATTGGTACTGATATAATCCACGCCTTTTGATTTTAAATCATAATCTTTCAAAAAACCAATCACTTGCTCCGTTTTATGTAATGGAAAATGGGGCAACGCCGCCTTGTAATCTTTTAAAAAATATGCCGACCGCATTTGTAAGGCTTCCAATAATTCTCGCTCTTGTAAATGTTTAACAAAGTGTAGCATATAAATCTTACTAAAAAAATTATATAGCGAGCCAATCACCACCGGCACCGGATTCTTGCGCGGATTGGCAGCAAAATATTGAATAATGCGATTCGCTTTTAAAATATCCCGCGTGCCAAGCGCTTTTTGCAATTCAAACACATTGTAATCCTTACTGATACCGATATTCGCTTCGACGTGTTTTTCATTCACTTCTGTGCCTTGCGGCAAATTGAGTGCGAGTTTATTGAGTTCATTTGCAATTTTGGACAACTCTGTTCCTAAATATTCCGCAATTAAATTGGCAGCACTCGGTTTTATCGTCAACTTTTTTTCTTTCAAATATTCCCGAATCCAATCCGGCACTTGATTGTCATATAATGCTTTCGCATCAAAAACGAGCGCCTTTTCTTTGAGTAGTTTTCCGAATTTAGAATTGAGATTGAATGTTTTATGCTTATGACAAATTACTAATAAAGTAGAATCCAACGGTTTTTCGACATAACTCATCAAATCTGGCAACGCCTTCATTTCTTGCGCTTCTTTTATGAGCACTACTTGCCGCTCCGACATCACCGGATAACGTCGCGCATTGTCCACCACCGTCAGATGATTCGCTTCTTTGCCGTACAACACCGTCAGATTAAACGCTTTCTCCGTTTCCGTCAGCACTTTTTCTTCGATATAATCCGAAATGACATCAATAAAATACGCCTCCGCCCCGTGTAAAAAATAAATCGGGCGGTATTTTTTTTGCTTTAATTCTTTAATAATTTCTTGGTAGGTCATGTGGCAAAGATACGGTAAAGGGTTAAGCTCCTACGGAGCAGACCATCCATTTTTGATATATTTTCTACCGACATAAAAGCCCTACGGGCTACGCTATGGCGTGAAAGGAAATCTTTACGCCGTAGGCGTTCTATATCGTTAAGCTCCTACGGAGCAGACCATCCATTTTTGATATATTTTCTACCGACATAAAAGCCCTACGGGCTACGCTATGGCGTGAAAGGAAATCTTTACGCCGTAGGCGTTCTATATCGTTAAGCTCCTACGGAGCAGACCATCCATTTTTGATATATTTTCTACCGACATAAAAGCCCTACGGGCTACGCTATGGCGTGAAAGGAAATCTTTACGCCGTAGGCGTTCTATATCG
>CAZJXN010000029.1:0-2977 GCA_964549655.1 uncultured Saprospiraceae bacterium | reverse complement strand
ACGGGCTACGCTATGGCGTGAAAGGAAATCTTTACGCCGTAGGCGTTCTATATCGGTAATTAGGTCGTCAAATGATTTTTTCTGCTCCGTAGGAGCTTAACAGAGTTATTCCGGTTCTTTGAAAATATATCTCTCCTCAAATTCTACCTCAAACAATTCTAAAAATTCTTTGTATTCTTCCAAAAAGGTACGCTTTTGATGATGTAACTCTTGATTTTCAATGTAACGGATAATTTTTTTGAGTTGAGAATGCCCATAAGAAAAAGCTCCATATCCTTCCTGCCAAGCGAATTTGGATTTCAAAAACTTCTTTTCATTTATCCATAAAGACGACATTTGCTTTATGTCTCTCATTAAATCAGCGAGCGCCTGCGTTGGGCGAAAACCAATTAGTATATGAATATGGTCAGGCATTGCATTAATAATGAGCAATTTATGCCCATTGTTTTGAATGATGCCCGTGATATATCGATGCAATTCTTCTTTCCAAGTCTTTTGGACGAGACAAGCGCGATATTTCACAGCGAAGACCAATTGTAAATGGATTTGTGTGTACGTGTTAGCCATAAATTTGTTTTTGTCATGTTACAAAGATACGCAAAGCACGAAGGATGAAGTAGGAAGTACGAAAATTACGTGTATTAAAATGCGCTTCTTTTGCTGAACTTACCTATACATCATTCGTTCAAAAGGAAATTAACCACTATTAAAATATTTTTGTAACATCCGATAGCATACATAGTGCTTTGATCGGTATTCATTACATGAATAAATTATTTTGTTATGCCACTGCTCATCCTTTTTTTATTTTTGACCGATTTATTCACCATTGTTTTCATAGGTTTGGATATTTATTTATGGCGGGAATGGTATGAATACCGCGATACGATATATGACGAATATGCCCAGCGTTGTTTGTACGGAGCAATTGCGATGTTAGCAGTATTGTTTGTAGGAAAGTCTTTCTTGCCGCGAATGTTAGGAAAAAGTCGCACTGGCGAGGCAGCTCCGCATTCGTTTGAGAGTAGTCAATTTGATAGCTTGAAGCGACCAGACGGCACCACTTTACACATTCAATATTTTGGCAATGAAGCAGCGCAGCCCATTATTTTTGTGCACGGCTGGGGCGTGAATGCGAGAGAATGGTTTTATCAAAAAAATTATTTTGAGAAAAATTATCGAGTTATTTTATACGACTTAGCAGGCTTAGGCAAGTCTACCCGCCCGGATAACAAAGACTTTTCGTTGTCCAAAATGGCGCAGGATTTAAATGCCGTTATCGAACACACCGGCGCGAAAAACCCTATTCTTTGGGGACATAGCATCGGTGGCATGATTATTCTAACGCTACTTGCCAAACACGCTTCTTTGTTAGCACAGCCCATCAAAGGCATTATTTTAGAACACACCACTTATTTAAATCCAGTAAAGACGACTCTATTCGATAAATTCATGCGCGCCATAGAAAAACCCATTCTCGTACCGCTTTGCTACCTTATGATTGCGCTTTCGCCTATCATGTGGCTCAGTCGTTGGATGAGTTATTGGAACGGCAATACGCATCTTAGCTCGCGGTTCAGTTCTTTTGCCGGTACGCAAACCTATCAGCAATTGGATTTTATCTCTTATTTGGGCACCTTAGCATCTCCGGCAGTCACGGCACGCGGTATGCTCGCAATGTTGAAATATGACGTCACCAAAGAGCTGCCCACCATTCAAGTTCCAGCCTTAGTCATTGCTGCAAATAAAGACCGCGTCACCAAACCCGTCGCCAGCGAAGTGATCAACCAAAGCTTACCGAATGCACAGTTGGTCGTTGTGCAGCCAGGCGGTCATCAAGGTTTATTAGAACGCCACGAAGAAGTAAATGAAGCAGCAGGGCAATTTATACAATCACTTACGGATGTGCCAGCGCACGCTACTGCATTTGGCAGGGACGTAGCGATGAATTAATTAAATGATATTATTTCATTCCAAATCACAAACAGCCTGTCAAAAACGTTCTTGTTGTTGCAATTAAAAATTTAAAAAATGAAAAGCAAAATTTTATTATTCGCAGCACTATGTATATTTATCGGTGCCTGTAAAGACAATGACAACGATGAGCCAGCCGAGCCAGACAATGTGAAAATTGAAAAGTATGTGGCGGCTAATAATCTGACCACGACGATACATCCGTCTGGTATTCATTATATTATCACCACTACCGGTACAGGCGCGAACCCCACTGCCAATGCGACGGTGAATGTAAAATACAGAGGTTATTTTTTGAATGGCAAGACGTTTGACCAAAGCACAACGGGTATCGAATTTCCATTAAAAAATCTCATTAAAGGTTGGCAAATCGCGATTCCATTGTTGAATAAAGATGGAAAAGGTACGTTCATCATGCCTTCAGAATTGTGCTACGGGAGCAATCCACCGCCGGGTATCCCTGCGAATGAGGTATTGGCATTTGAGATTGAATTGGTGGATTTTAAATAAAAAGCGTCCTACGGCTCCGAGCCGTAGGACGCTTTTTATAAGCCCTAATCAGTTTCCGTATGCTGCCCTCGCAAGCGACGCATCGTGTACTGCACCGCCAGCATCACGATCAATCCAATCAAGTAGGAACTAATAAACATCAGCCATTCGTAGTTGTCTTTTTGCAGTGCTTCGCGTTTGGCAGCCAAGCCCCAGAGATTGACCAGTCTTCGTTTGACAAAAAACGCGGAAACCAGGTTGGAAGCTAACAAACCCGCCAGATAACCCACCGATAAATTGAGGGCTTCTTGAGAGAGGAAATTCAATAGTTTTTTCATGGCTGTTGTTACATTATGGGGTTGAAATTAGGGAAAATTGGGGAACCATAGGGAATCTACAGTGGAATAATATCAAGTTTTAAAATTGAATGTGTTAAAGTATCTTTATTTTTTGCTAAAATATGTTAATCAATTTAGAAATAACTGCTCCATTGTCAAGCGTCACCTTCACAATA
>CAZJXN010000028.1:13504-40864 GCA_964549655.1 uncultured Saprospiraceae bacterium | reverse complement strand
ATACGGGCTGCTCACAAAAAATAAAAGTACAATAAATGGTGAAAAAAGTAATATATGTGATTTTATTAGAAAGCAAAGCGAATAAAATAGGGCAGAAAGTGCAAGTGATTTTGGGTTGCCATATAATGTTTGAAGCAAGTGATAAATACTAAAAATAAAAAAAGATTGAAAAAGTGTTTCCTGCGTCAATGTAAAATTATACCATAGTGTCATTGGGAAAAAGCAGTATAAAAGGGCTGCCAACAAAGCGATTCGTCGTTCATTAAAAAGCAGCAGCGCAATTTTATAAAGATAAACGCCGGAGATGGATACGAGTAAAAATTGAATGTGCGCTGCAAAAAACTGCCAATTACTGCCAAAAATAACTTTTACACCTGCCAGAAAATATGGATACAAAGGCGCAAGAATAAAAGCAGTGTGATCCATATTATAATTGCCCGCTACTATTTGATTGCTATAATAATCATACCGCTCCGAATCAAGATACAACTCGAAATTATCATAACCGCTCACCCATTTAAAAATACAGCGCACCAATAGAAATAATAAAAAAATACGCCAGTACACCTGTTTTTCCGTCCACTGTTGCCATACGCCACTATTCATATTGCATTTTATATAATCGTAAATACGCATCCAAATAAAATTTTGCTGCCCAGTTTGGAAACGCAAAACGTTGGTATGCGCCCCACAAAGGTTGAGAGCCAGGAATAGCGCCTTGCAAGCCTTTCGTTGGAAGAGTCCAAGGAGCAGCTTCAATATCTTCAAAAAAACCAATTGCAAAACGATGATAAGAATAATCTTGGCTCACTTCATAAAATCGGCATAATAAAATGCTCAATTGTGCATTCCCTGTTACACAAGTAAAACGATAATCACCTTGCCAGTTTGCATCATATCTTCCAGCTAACTTACCCTCCACTTGATATAAATAAACTAATTTTATTATAATTTTTTCGATTTGTATAATGATAGCCTTGTTTTGTAAAATTAAAGCACTTTCCAGCATTCCTTCCAGCGTGTATGCGATGGTGTGTGTATAAGCAAGCTTCTTTGGCGCAAATGACCAATCTTGTATCGTATATTGCTCCGTTATTTTAGCTGTATAATATTGCAATGCAAAACTCATTTTCTGAGTAATAACTTCATCTTTTAAAGCAGCATTTGCATACAAAATAGCCCAAGTCACGCGCGTGTAATACGAGGGTACATATCCCTCCACGTAGCTGAATCGTTGCCAACTCCCGTCTTCTTGGAGATTTTCGACCAGCCATTGCACGGCGCTTTCTATTGCAGATAGATATCTATATTCATTAGTTTCTACATAAGTCCTTGTTAATCCAAATAAAATTTGCCCAGTATCAAAAATGATAGGCTGCCCATTACTACCTACGCCGCCTGGAAACGAGCCATCTGAATATTGAATGCTGCAAAGCCAGTCTGCACAACTTACTGCCAATTTTTTGTAATGATCGTCACTAAAATAATCGGCGTAATCAAATAAGGTTTCAATGATGTAACCAGTGGTCTCAGGATAAGCAGGAGCCCAGCCTTTCCAAAGGTGATAATACGCCGCCGAACCTTGATAATGAGTCGCTTTAATACTTTCTTCCAGCCATTGCAAAGTTGCTTTGGTTCTATTTTCAAAATCCTTTTTCCAAAATGCTTTATACATCTTTATTTAATAAAATACCGGCTAATTGAAATAATTTATTTTGAGCTTTAGTAATTTTAAAATGCGGCACTAACTCCCCGCCAAAAGCGCGCAGTGACTCTTCTACTGGCTCCAAAATACTTCCGCACAAATCAAATGTTTTTACTTTACCAATGCTATCCAAAAAGGTTTGCCATTGTATTAAATAAGTAGCCCGACTTTGTCGCAGCACAGGATCACCCGCACTGATCAAAGAATAAGCACACTGCTCATCCCATATCAGATAAACCCCAGCATGATACTGTCCTGCTTGGTCACGCGCCAGATAGATTCTTCGCAAATTCTTGTTTTTTAGCGACTTATCCAATTCACGGAGCAACTCCAAAGTGTAAGGAGGCGCTAAATGTTGGCGAGCGAAGGACAGATTAACTAAATGATACAACTGATTTACGTCTTCTACTATTTCAATTGTAATTAATTCTTTTAACTTCCGAAGATTTTTTCTAATTGTTTTATTAATATTTTCCAAAAGAGTTGGCTCATCTTTTAACGAAAGCTGATACGTGTAGTGCGTTGTTTGGCGAAAGCCATTCCAAAAGAAAGGCAACCAATTTGTAATTGCCGGATGCCATTGTTGATAAAAAAACGCTATTTTTGGAAGCTGATTTAATAATTCATTACATACTTCTTTTTCAAAAGTATATTTACTATTATTTTTTTCTAAATTTTTCGGATAATTAAACCACAAACCAGAATAATCTGTTAATGGCGGCATTTTGATGATAGGAAAGCCCCGATAGCGAGCAACATGGTACACTAGCGAACCAGTCACTTCTCCGCCCTGATCCGTTGCCAAGCACACCTCCCAGCCGTCCGCACCGCACACCGCATCCATCCAGAAAGGGCGCATCATCAGTGGCACATACTGCTTTTCACAAAATTCATTATATTTCGCTTTTCGATTCATATTTGCATATGTCAGAACCTACGATACTCCTATCTGGTCTGCGGTGGACGATCATCGCCACAGGAATAAACTTTATAATCGGTTTGTTACAAACTGCATTATTAGCGCGATTGCTTGAAAAAACGGAGTTTGCATGGATTGCTATCGCTGCTGTATTTATTAATATCGGTACGCAAATACAAAATACAGGCATTAACACTGCCCTTATTCAACGCCCAGAAAATACGCACGCTCAACTTTCTTCACTTTACTGGCTCAATCAAATGATTGGTGTCGTGCTGCTTTTGCTGGGATTCACCTTCGCTTGGCTCATTGGAAATTGGTATCAAAGTACAAGTCTAACTAATATTTTTGTACTCTACAGCTTTATTTTTATTGTAAATGGATTAGGCGTACAATATAAAGCTATTTTGCAAAAGAATTTTCGTTTTCAGGAGATGGCAGTAATAGAAACGATTGCTACGTTAGGTGGCTTTATCGTTGCACTTTGGTTGGCTTGGCAAGGTTGGGGCGCGGCTTCACTTATAATAAGTTATTTAGTGCGCTCTATAATAGAAACCATCGGTTCGTTATATATTGGCAAGCGCATTTTCATGCCTACTTGGTATTTTCAATGGAAAGATGTAAAAATATACGGTAATTTCAGTGCAATACTTACATTGGAGCGGCTCGTGACGCATTTTGTTTCTCAATTGGATATTTTATTAATCAGTAAATGGTTGGGCATGGAAGCTGCGGGTGTATATGATGTTTTCAAACGAGTGCTGATGCGTCCTTCGGTTTTACTAAATATTTCAATGGAACGAGTGTTGCTGCCTGTTTTATCGAAATTACAATACAATAAGGAACAATTAGGGAAGACGTATTTCAACTTGCTTAATCTCTCCCTTTCTATTCATTTACCTATTTATTTATTGGCTATTATACTGGCACCTTGGCTGGTAGAGTGGTATTTTGGAGTATCATGGAATATTTATACCCCTGTTTTCCAATGGATGTGCGGCTTGGTTCTTGTTTTTGCCTTATTCAATCCCGTAGAAAGTCTATTACTTGCCATCGGAAGGATACAAATTCAGCTATTTTTATATTTAATAATGGCACCTTTGTTGACCATTTTCATTTATGTCAGCAGTCAATATGGATTGGCGAAAACCATAGCTTTTATAATAGTTATTCAATTAATAATTGCAGTAATCGCTTACTTACTTATTTTAAAAAAATACTCATTTGCTGAATCCATCGGCATAGCGACAAAACCTTTCTTACTATTAATAGCAAGTTCAGGCATTTCCTTTCCCATTTATTTATTCTCCGTTCCCTTAGCGGGGATTGTTTTTATAATTTTGTATCTTTATATGACTTATCGCTTTAATTATCAATCTGTTTCTCTTTTGCGAACTTCTTTATAAATTATGCGCCTTCTTATTATAACCGTCCAATATTATCCTTCTCTAAATCCGAACGTATACCGTTGGTCAGCCATCGCTGAAAAATGGGCGCAACAAGGGCACGATATACACCTACTTTGTACTCGACATAGCGCAGCGGAGGAAGAGGAAGTCCGAAACGGCGTACACATCCACCGGGCAGGACACGCTACCTTGCTCGATTGGGCGTATAATTTGATGAATATTCGGGAACGCCGGGGCGAAGTACAAAGTAGCAATTCTAAAAAAAGTTGGAGTAGACAAGTGCTGGAAAAACTGGTAGACTGGACGTGGCGCACGTTTTATTGGCCCGATGGAAGTTGTATTTGGTATATGCCTGCCAAAAGACGAGCATTGTTATTACATAAAAAACATCAATTTGATGCAATAATAAGTGTTTCATTACCATTTACAGCAAATTTGATAGCAGCGGCTTTAAAAAAGCGATTTCCAACCGTGCAATGGCTCCTAGATATTGAAGATCCATTCTCATTTTCAATGGAATTTTGGGTGAATAATGTTTGGCTTTACAAACAACTTAATTTTCGGGCGGAAGCGCGTTTATTGCAATTAGCAGACAATATAAGCGTAACCGTGCCAAGTGCAAAAGCTTATTATCAAAATTATTTTCCAACATTGCATTTAAATAATAAAATAAGGGTCATTCCGCCTTTGTTGAATACAGACGTTAAAATCGAAGATCAATCTATTACTTTCTCAAATGATGAATTACACATCGCTTATTTCGGCACATTTTACGAGCGGGTTCGCACACCGGATGCTTTATTACAAATTTTAGCATTTTTTTTACAACAATTTCCAAATTATAAAGGTATCTTAAAAATCCATTTATTCGGCGCGATACCTGCGAAGGCGCTATCTGTTTTTGAACGCTATGCCACACTTAAAAATAATCTTGTTTTTCACGGATTGGTCTCGCGCGCTACTGTAATTGCGGTCATGCAACAAGTTGATTTTCTGTTAAATATAGGCAATACCACAGCGTATCATCTGCCCAGTAAAAGCGCGGAATATTTACAAAGCGGTAAGCCCATTCTTAATATTTGCCAACACCCAACGGATACCTTTAAAGATTTTATGAAAGATTATCCACTTATTTTAAATATAGAAATGCACGACGACTATTCACTTACCCAATTAGCAAACGAATTGGATAATTTTATTCGAGAAAATAAAGGAAAAACAGTATCGGAGATTGTTATAGAAAAATTAATCGCGCCTTATACGTTGGAAAAAATTGCGGCAAGTTATTTACAACTTTTGCGAAAACCGGAGAAAGAGTAAATATAATTGCTCTTTTGAAGATGTTTCTTTTAATTTTTGATATTTAACTTGAAGATTTTGATGTAATGATTGGTACAAATCAGGCTGCTCGATTAATTGTAAAATTCCTTCCCGAATACTGCTCAAAGTTGGTTCTACCCAAATGGCCTCCTCTGTTGTCAACTGCTCTCGCAACCCACCCACTTTCGTCACTACCATTGGAATCGTGGCGGCAATGCCAAGCGTGACCACACCCGATTGTGAAGCTTCCCGATATGGCAACACTAAAATATTATGTATGGCAAGTAATTGTTCTATTTCAGTGTCACTCAGCCAGCGTTTTATGGTTTGAATCGGAAAGTCAGTCACAGGAATTCCAGGTTCATACATCGGCATACCAGCGATGGTCAACTTCGCAATTTGCTCATTTTTAAAATCTTTTAAAGCTTCTAATAATAAATCTATGCCTTTATAACGGGCAATTCTACCGAGAAATAAAATGGAAGGACGAGTGGTATGTTTGCGAATACTATTTTTTTGTGTAATAGATAAAAGCGGATGTGTAACAACGATTGTTCTTTGTTGCAATGTTAATGATAATTGGCTTTTTACAAATGCACTTAATACAATAATTTGATGTGCTAAAGGCAATGCCATTTTTTGAAAAAAAGCCTGTCCAAATTGCCATTCTCCTAAGTGAAATACTGCATCATGTACCGTCAAAAAAGTTTTCGCACCCCACCATTTTGCAAACCAAAGCAATGCTGGATTCCAATGATGAAACATCGGAAAATAAATAATTTGATACCCTTTTTTTATATCCTGCCGCATTTTCCAAAGCAAAACGGGCAACGAAAAGAGCGTACGCCACAAAAATTCAATCGAGTTGCGGAATGTGGGGACTAAAACAGACGTGGATAAAAGCGGTTCTTCACAAAAACGCGAAGCATAAATCTTTAATTCAATGGGCGAATGCTGTAAATCTTTACACATTTCATTGGCGTAAGCAATACAGCCTCGGCGCGCCAGCATAAAAACCAATATTTTGACTTTAGGGGTTGGCATTAAGTAAGTAAGCAGTTTTCAGTGGGCAGTTGGTAGTCCATTGGCAGTCAATATGCTAGTAATGTTTATTTAAATGCTGCATAATAATTCACAAATTATACCAAAATAAAGTTGAAACGGCGTAATTGTAAAAAGAATGTAGCGCAAGTAATAAGGAACTGCCAACTGCTTACAGCCAACTGCCAACTTATCTAATTAATATTTGCCTTTGTACTATTATTTTGGTTGGAATTCAGCGCAGTCGGCAAGTTTTTCCTTCCCAACGCTTCCACTTGCAAGGCTGCTTTTTCTTCCATCAGGCGTACATTCGTACCCATCGCTTCGTATACCACCGCCAAAATGCGCGACCGAACCCCTAATTTATTAATCCGAAAATTATCTTTTGACGGATACGTCCGATTCGATAAAAAGACATACACCACATCATTCACGGGGTCTACCCAAGTGCAAGTGCCAGTGAAACCAATGTGCCCGTAGGTACGACCTGAAGCGTTGGGCGAACCCATACGCATATTCGGGTTGGCTTTCAGTAGGTCAAATCCAATGCCCGTGCGGGTGCTGGTCGGTTCGCGGCGCGTAAAGGTTTGTACCGTAGTTGTATCCAAAAGGCGCTCCTGCTCGCCGCCATACGTGCCTTCATTCAACAACAATTGCATAATAGCCGCCAAATCACTCGCACTTGCAAACAAACCTGCGTGTCCACTCACGCCACCGAGCATCCCTGCCCCCATGTCATGCACGTAGCCGCGCACCCGTTGGTTGCGAAAGTAGCGGTCTTCCTCGGTCGGTGCCATCTGCGTGAGCGGAAATTCTTTCCAAGGATTATACGTAATACTTTGCAAACCCATCGGTTGATAAAATTCAGTAGCTACATAATTATCTAATGTTTTGCCACTTACATTTAGCACGACTTTACTTAGTAAATAAAAACCTAAATCACTATACCGATAATTATTATTGCTGCGCAGTTTCGAGTTTCGGATTTGCGCCCACATCGTGTTTACATAATCGGCTCGCAGGAAGAGTTTCTCCGTCACTGGAACGCTGAATTTCGCGTCCGGTTTGGTACGGTAGAATGCAGGCGAAGGACGCACGGGCGAACGCCGACGCGGTTTTACAACGGTTTTGTTATAAAATGGAATCCAGCCAAGCAGTCCGGCGCGGTGCGTCATCACTTGTCGAATGGTGAGCGAAGCCTTATTGCTACCTCGCAATTCCGGCACATAATGTCCCAGTGTTTGGTCGAGTTCAATTTTGCCTTCGTCGTATAATTTCATAATGGCAAGCGTGGTCGCACCAATTTTGGTGACAGAAGCCAAATCGTATAAATCGTCTGTTTTCACTGGTTGATTGCCTGTGTACGTATGACTACCAAACGCTTTTTCGTATATAATTTGTCCGTTTTTTGCAACTAAAACGACCATGCCTGGCGTAGCTCTTGCCATAATCGCTTGTTTTGCAATGGTATCAATTTTAGCCAAGGTCTCAGAATTTAAACCCACATTTTCAGGAATATTATAACCCAAACGCGATGCTTTTTCAATTGTAACTCCTTGATTGTAAATACTTTTTGCGGAAACGGTCACCGGTAATTTACCCTTTACAGGAATACCACCAAATAACGCCTGCGCTGCCACATCCTGCGCAATTGCATCTTCTTCATACGCTTGTAAAACCGAATTCACATTATCAAAATATTGCAGACTATAAGGCGTTCCAAACACGACCAGCACCACTTTTGTCTGCTTCCGCAAATTCTCAATAAAATCTTTCGTGCTTTGGGTAATGCCAAAACCCTTGCTCGCCGAGCCATTCATATCATGCAAACTCACAATGACCACGTCTTTATTTTTCAACTGGCTGATGAATCCTGCTGGAATATCTTTCGGCGTTTGCAAATGTGTGATTTTGGCATATTTTTCTAATCGCGTTTGAAAAGGCGTTTTTGCCGTTGCACCGATACTGACAGAAGCAATATTCATTTTGGAAAGATTGCCAAACGGCAACAATTTACTCTCTTGACGCACCAGCGTGATGGCATTTTCGTATAAATTTCGCTTCAATAAAGTCGCTTCTTTGCTATTCACATCGCGGCGTACACTGTCCACCGGAATTTGGGTGTAGCTCGTCAAACCCAAGCTGTACTTGGTTGCCAGCACTTTTTTGATACTCGCTTCTACTTGCGCTTTGTTCAGCCGACCGTCCGCCATGTATTTTTTAATTTCCCGTATAGATGCCTCCATATTTTCCGGCAACACCAGCATATCATTGCCCGCTACGAGCGCTTCGGCTTCCACTTGTCCATTCCCAAAATGCTTGGTCACGCCCTTCATTTCCAGTGCATCGGTGAAAACCAAACCGGTAAAACCCATTTTTTCTTTCAACAAAGTTGTAATTGTATTGCGCGAAAGCGACGTTGGACGATTCTCACGCGAGTCGAGCGCAGGCACTTGTAGGTGCGCAACCATGACACTTCCCACGCCACTTTCAGCCAAGATTCTAAACGGGTATAATTCTATACTATCCAAACGCGCCATATCATGATTGATAATGGGCAAATCAAAGTGAGAATCTACATCGGTATCGCCGTGACCGGGGAAGTGTTTGGCGCAAGCCAGCACGCCGTTGTCCTGCATTCCTTTCATATATTCAAGCGACTTTTCGGCTACGTTTTTGCGGTCTTCGCCGAATGAACGCGTATGAATCACCGGGTTTTTAGCATTGTTATTTACATCCACATCCGGCGCAAAATTCACATTTACCCCAATACGCTTGAGTTGGCGGGCGATTTCTGCACCCATACTGTAAATTAACTTATTATCCTGCACTGCGCCAAGCGTCAATTGTCTTGGAAAACTAATCGTACTTTCTTTCATGCGCATACCCAAACCCCATTCTCCGTCAATGGCAATCATCAGCGGAATTTTACTCAAAGTTTGATATCGATTGGTGAGTTCTAATTGCTTTTCTGGCGTGCCTTGAAAGAAACACAAACTGCCGACATGATACGTTTTAATCAAATTCTCGACCTGCGCGATATGGTCGGCACCCTTATCGGAATGCGCGCGAATCATGAATAATTGCCCCAGCCGTTCGTTCTCACTTAGCGTTTGATATACCGAATCCGCCCAGCTTTCCGCAGCCGTCATCGGACCCTTTGGGCGTTCCTGTGGGATGCACTCCTGCGTACCAAAAATGAAGAGAATGCCGAGCAATACAAAGAGCAAAGTTTTGCTCCAGTTATTCACGGAGGCTCCAGTCGTCTGTTTCATGATTCATTTCTTTTTTGAGACTTTAGATATTAGACGTTAGATTATAATAAAGTAACTTTATTTTTTTGTTAAAAAAAGTATAATGTTACCCTCTGTAATCTATTGTCTAAAGTCTATCATCTATTGTCTATTTCGTTTCTGTACAATTTCCGGGTCTATCAGCACCGCTTTTTGAATATACTCATTTCCTTTTATCGGATTGCCGGCGTTGTGATAAGCGGTTCCTAAATCATACCACGCGCCTGCATTCATTGGTTGTAATTGTGTTCCTTTTTCAAAATATTCAACTGCTTTTGGCGCATTTTCACCGATTCCATAAGCCACTCCTAACAATCTCAAGGTCTCATAATCACCGGGCTTAAAGTTATTGGCTTGTTCTAAATATTGAATGGCTTTTACTAAATCGCCCTGCTTTTCGCCGTAGAATTGTCCCGCTTGCTGATATGTAATTGCCAAGTTGTTAAACGCTTCTTCATAATTTTGGTCTAATTGTAATGCTTTTTGATAAGCGACAATAGACGAATCATATTGCTGCAAATAATTGTAACAATTGCCCAAAAGCAAGTAAGCGTTTTTGTAGTTTGGATGGATTTTAGTAGCCGCTCTCAGATGCCCGGCAGCCTCGTTCAGCATACTTTGACGGCGTTGCTCGTTCTTTTCGTTGACCGATTGAGCAATCAATTCGCCGCCGACCGCATTGCGTAACTTGGCGCTATTGAGCGATGTTTTGATGTCGGTTGTAAAAAGGGTGTAATTGCTTTCCCAAGCTCGATTTCGAATAATTGTTGTGACACTAAAGAACGTTGAAAGTAATAATAATACGCCAAAAGCCGGATACAATTGTTTAAACGTCGTTAATTTTTTACTAAAAAAGAATCGTTGCAGCAAAACCGCGATTGCCAAGCAAAATCCAACCGACGGCATGAATAGCAAGCGCTCCGCCATATTCGTTCCTACCGGAAAAACGATGTTGGAGACAATTGAAAGCGTTAATATATAAAACAAAATACTATAACTAATCGGGTCTTTTTTGCGAAAGCCAACAATCGCATAAATAATTAATCCAATGTATAAAGCCAAACTTCCCAGCGCACGACAGTCACCGAAATTCAAAATGCCAATGTGACGCGGATAATAGTCGTGCGTGAGCGGATATGGAAAGACGAGTAATTGCAAATATTTTCCAAGTGTAAAAAAAACAGTTGCAAATCTTTCAGCAGGTGTAAATGGAACATATCCATTGTCTTGCAATTTTATAAACGGATTATTCATCAACTCCATCGGCGGTTCTCCCGAATTAAAACCGATGACAGAAGTACGAATTATAAGAAACAAAACGGTTGCAATTATAAATGGAAGTGTCTGAATAGCGATTTGGCTAACTTTTGCTTTTGTAAAAAAATAATACGTGAGCGGCGCGATTGCTACAAACGTAATCGCATTTTCTTTAGACAATAAAGCGAGGAAAAACAAGGCTCCGGCTATAATATTCAACCCAACTTTCTGATTTGAAAACGCTTTTATAGAAAAATATAACGCCGCTAAACTTCCCAACAACGCCACAATCTCATCTCTCCCTTTAATATTCGCAACTGCCTCGGTATGAATGGGATGCGTGATAAATAACAAGCTCGCCGCCAATGCGATAAAGTACGCTTCAACCGAATTTTCTTTCCGTTTCAATAATTGCAGCAACAGCCAGTACAACACAAAACCCGTCAACCCATACAACAACGCATTTATCAAATGCCCGATAAACGGATTCTTTCCAAATAACTGATATTCAATAGCAAACATCACCAATGTCAACGGACGATAGCGTCCACCCGCTACCAAATTTGCTTTACCAGCTTCTTTGAAAAACCCATAAAAAGTATCATATTTTAAAATACCTGGAATGCCTGCAGCGCCTTTGGTAGTAAACATATTATCGGTGATGACAATTGCATCGTCCTGCGTATAATCATGCGAAAATGTGTTGGCGTACAGCAAAAATCCCAAAGTAAAAATCAGCCATGCTTGCAACCGCGCATTGGTCAGCCAAGTAGGCATATTGGTCGCTAAAGCGGCTATCGGCGCGGGTTTTGCTGGTAGCGGTACTGCTTTAGCGGGTTGCTTTTTCGGCTTTGGCTTCGACATGAATCGTTATATTCGTTTTGTAGCGACAAAATATTCATTTTTTTGAAAAAAAAGTATTGTTTCTACAAAAGTCGCTCACCCATCCATCGAAGAGCAGGATAACGCAATCCAGCAGATTTACAAAATATTTTAAAAGGTCAACCCTTCCACACGGCAGCTTTGCCATGCAAAAGGGCTGTTTCAAACTTTGTATGAGTAGGAGCTAGCAGTCGCCAATCAATTGACAACCTATTTTTTAAAATACTGCATTACGTTATTTTCCCACTGGGACTCCTTTGGAGTAACCCTATTTTGGTATTATCTCAATTTTGATTTAAATCGGGAACTGCTTATTGCGGAATGCATCCACAAATAATTGGTGGTCTTCGCGCACCTGCTGTCCGTAACGCTCGCCAAAATCGGCGATGTAATTGACAAACTCCGTCTCCCGACTGTTTAGTACGTCATGAATCGCTTCTTCCACCGAAAATGGAATCACTTCCTGGTCACTGTCTTCATCCGAAACACAATGGATTTTCGCAACCGCCTGTCCAAAATAGGTCACCACCTCGATAATTTCATCAAAACGGTTGATATCCGACCAATCCATGTCGGCGAAATACGGGGATAATTCCGTGCAAAATCTGCCCTCGCCTTCGTAGCTTGACCAGCCCAACCAAGGGTCAGTGTGCGCCTGCAAAGCCCGTTGCGACAGCACCGTACGGTGTCCGTTGTGTAAAAAGTAATTTTCTACGGGGTATGGTACGTAGCGCGTAGGCGCAGCCTCCTGTGACTGCTTCATTATTACCAGAATATCATTTTCCAGTGCTTCGGTATCACCTTCGAGCAAGAAAGTAAACTGGGGTAAACCAGCGCTGCCGATGCCCATACCCCGCTTGGTTACTACGTCTTTGATGTGGTAATTTTTCTGATTCTGCTTTTTGCGCGTGGGAATGGTAGTCAGGTACTGCTGGAATGCCGCTTGGGCTTTTTTGAGGGTCGCCTCATCCACCGGAATCGAATTTTTATCATGGCGCAAGCGGCGGTCGCCGTCCGCGATTTCCGTATCAAATTCCAATAAATTGACACGGGTAAGTAGGCGGGCTTTTTGTAAAATATGGAGTAATTTTCCTTTAGTAGTGCGAAGATTCAGGGAAAATTCGCGCGATTCTGGGCGATGAATAAACTCCGAAACTTGTCGAACATAACTCAGTGTCATCGTTTCAATAATTTCACGAATTTCTGCGTCGCTCAGGGCTTTCTCGTAGCCGATGAGCGCCATACTTGCCGCGAGGCGCTTTATATCCCAAGTAAAAGGAGCTGGATAAGCTTCATCAAAATCGTTGACATCGAACACCAGAATGCCATCAGCGTTCATATACGTCCCAAAATTTTGCGCGTGGAGGTCGCCCTGAATCCAAACTTTTCCTGTTTTCTCGTTGATGAAAGGGTCTTCTTCCTTATGAATATCACGATAAAACAGTGCCGCACTGCCGCGATAAAAAGCAAAAGGTGAGCTTGCCATTTTGCGAAATTTGCCGCGCCACGCATCCGCATCAAGCGCGATAAGGTGGCTGTAATGGTCGAGGAACACGTTGACGATAGCCTGCTGGCGTTCCGTTGCTACTTGGTAATTCATGTTATAATGGCTTATTTTTGAATAATTTACTGTGGAAATTTGTTTTCAACTTGGCTTCGTCTTTTGCACACGCTAAATTAGTGAAATTTTTAATGTAAATAATATTCGATCTTACTTTCTACAAAAAAAACTATTAAAGAATAGCCGCAAGAAAAAACAAAGTAAATTGAGTAAGTAGGTGCGTGAAAAAATAGAGCTATTCTCTTGTCTAAAATACGATTTTGAGTTCCCATTCAAAATTCCAATCTTTGTTTTTCACAGCTTTAGATTTGCTTTCTGTAACTTAATCCTTTCATAATGAAAAAAACTTTATTCCTCCTCGTTCTGGCGGCACTCCTCGGTACTTTTACGATCGTGCAGGCGCAGGATAACGAGCAACTGGCAGCACCCGTCACTCGAACGTTTGTGTTGAAAAATGCCAACATTGTACAAAAACCCGGTCAGGTGATTCAGTCGGGTATGATACTCGTGAAAGACGGCTTGATACAAGAAGTAGGCAAAACGGTGACGATTCCTGCCAACGCACAAGTCATCGACGCCGATTCGATGTACATCTACGCTGGATTTATTGATGGCTTGTCGAATACCGGCATTCCTCGACCTGAAACGCCCGCCACGCAGGGACAAGGTCAGGGGCGCGGTCAGCAACAACGCCCAACTTATGACACCGGAAACCCGCCCAATGATGTAGCCGGAATCCAGCCAGAAGTGCAAGTAAAAAATGTATTAAACGCGAAAGACAAAGCGATTGAAGAAATGCGCAAGCTCGGTTTCACTATCTCACACGTGGTACCGCGCGGCAATATGCTTCCGGGAAACGGTGCAATCGTGCTTTTGAGCGGCGACTCACCTGATAAAATGGTGATAAGAGAACAAACGTCTTTCTTTAGCCAACTCAATGGGGCGCAGCGTGCTTACCCTTCTACGGTCATTGCAGTAATGTCTAAATTTCGGGAATTATACAAGCGCGCAGAACAGGCGAAAACACATGAAGCATCATACAAATCCAATCCGGCAGGCATGGCTCGACCGAATTATGACCGTACTTTACAAGCATTCTACCCTGTGATTGACAAAAAAGAGCCGGTTTTCTTCGCTGCGCCGGATATGAAGTCCATTTATCGGGTTTTTACCTTGCAAAATGATTTGAAATTTCCACTCGTACTCACGGACGTGAAGCAAGGCTGGTATTTGGCGGATAAAATTAAAGCCGCAAATGTGCCGGTTTTATTGAGCTTGGATTTGCCAAAAGAAAAGAAAAAAGACGGTAAAAAGAAAGATGCAAAGGAAATGTCCATTACCGAAAAGGAAATGGAAACGCTCGAAAAACGCCGCGCCGAAGAAATGAAATTACACATCATGCAAGCCGGTGCATTTGAGAAAAAAGGCATTGAATTTGGTTTCTCCGCTTTGAGTGTAAAAACAGCGGACATCAAAGAGAACTTGCGTAAAATGGTGCAAAACGGTTTGAGTGAAAATACTGCTCTCGCAGCTTTGACCACCACACCTGCAAAAATGCTCGGAATTGCTAACATTGCCGGTACCGTAGAAAAAGGAAAGTTGGCAAATTTAGTCGTCACGGACAAACCCTATTTTGCAGAAAAATCGAACGTGCGCTATGTTTTCGTGGATGGCACGATGTATCAATACGACGCGCCGCCTGCTAAGCCGGCAACAAAAGATTCCAATGCGGTAGCCGCAAAAATAACGGGCAAATGGAGCTACACGATGGACACGCCGGGTTCGGCTTCCTCCGGCACTTTAGAATTAAAAGACGAGGCGGGTACGATTTCCGGCACGATTTCCAATCCACAAACTGGACAGACCGACGCTGTTTCGAGTGCTTTATTGAGTGGCAATCAATTGGTTTTTTCAGTGAGTTACAATATGGGTGGTCGCTCCATCAAGGTAGAATTTGACTTGCAAGTAGCCGGAGATTCGTTTGAAGGCACTGCGAATGTTGGGCAATTTGGTACGTTTAAAGTGGAAGGCGAACGTACGCCGGAAAGATAATTTGGAGGTTTGGAAGTTTGAAGTTATGCTCGCTCTGCGTTCTCTGCGAAAACCTTTGCGCCCTCTGCGGTTAAAAAAAATGCCAGTAGGGAAATTTTAAAATTTAAAAACATTCAACAATGAAAAAAATATTTTTTCTCACTATAACACTCTTCACCGCCCTCGCTACTTTCGCGCAAGTGAAGACGGGCGATATGCTCATCAAAAATGGGACGGTGCTCACCATTACAAAAGGTACATTAGAAAATACCGATGTCTTGATTGAAAAAGGAAAAATCAAGCAAGTGGGCAAAAATCTTTCGGCTCCTGCGGGCGTACAAGTGGTGGATGCAACGGGTTTGTTTGTAATGCCCGGTATCATTGACGCGCACTCGCACATCGCCATTGATGCGGTGAATGAAGGAACCAATCCTGTGACACCAGAAGTATTCACCGGCGATGCGATTGATCCATTAGATATTTCCGTTTATCGGGCGTTGGCGGGTGGCTGCACCAGTTCTCACGCCATGCATGGCTCTGCCAATGCCATTGGCGGACAGTGCGAAACCATCAAACACCGCTGGGGTACGATGAATCCGGAGGATTATAGAATGGCAGATGCACCACGCACCATCAAGTTTGCTTTGGGTGAAAACCCGATGCGCTCGCACGGAGAAGGCAGAGGCGTACAGCCGCGCACCCGTATGGGCGTAGAGTTTGTGATTCGCAAAGCATTCAACGACGGCAAGCGCTATATGGAAGTTTGGGACCGCTACAATAAAGAAAAAACTGCGAATCCAAATGCCGTTGCACCGCAATACGACCGCCGAGCCGAAACGATGGCAGATATTTTAAAAGGCAATATTATCATACATTGCCACTCTTATCGGGCAGATGAAATTTATATGTTGTTGAATGTGTTGAAAGATTTTGGCATCAAAAAAGTTGTTTTTCAGCACGTCAATGAAGGTTTTAAAGTGGCTCCAGAATTAGCAGCGTTTGGCGCAGGTGCATCCGTTTTTGCAGATTGGTGGGCGTATAAATTTGAAGTGTACTATTCTACTGCCTACAATGCAGCGATTCTGGTGAAAAATGGCGTTGTCACTTCTATCAATTCCGACTCCGGCGATTACATCCGACATTTATATCACCAAGCAGCGAAAACGCAACACTACGGCGGCTTAACAGATGACGAAGCGCTCTCCCTCATCACCATCAATCCAGCGAAACAATTGGGTGTAGATAGCAAACTCGGTTCCATCGAAGTAGGTAAAGAGGCAGATATTGCCATTTTCAAAAACCATCCGCTTTCCATCTACAGCGTTCCACAAAAAACGATTGTAGACGGCGTCATCTATTTCGATATTGCAAAAGACATGGACGATATGCGCGTGGATGTGAATCCTGAAGAAGCTTTCCCAGCTTTCTATATGGAAGACAAACACAATATGGAAGACCGTTGTATGCAAGGGATGTGGGAGTTGCTGTTCGGCTCTTATTCTGAAAAGGAGTGACATAAAGAAATGAAAGAATGAATAATGAAAGAATGAAAAAGCAACAGCAAAGACAATTAGAACACAGTAATCCTCTATGGTTAAAAAGATGTAACAAGGGCTTTGCGCGCTCTGCGAAAAATCTCTGCGTTCTCTGCGGTTAAAAAAATGCGAGAAGAGAATCCATCCATTTAATTGTTTAAAAATATATCATGAAATATAAAATAAAACTCTATTTTATAATATTCTTTTTGGGAATTATAATGTTGCCCCTGAGTGCGCAAATTCCTGGCAAGGCAGAAAAAGGTACGTTTGCATTTACCAATGCCACCATCGAAACGGTGACCAAAGGCAGTGTAAAAGGCACGCTCATCGTACAAGATGGTAAGATCACGGCGCTTGGCGCGAATGTAGCCGTACCTGCTGGTGCAAAAACGATTGATTGCAATGGCTTATTTTTGTATCCGGGTATGATAGACGCTGGAAATACGCTGGGTATGGTAGAAGTAAGCTCCGTTTCGCTCACGGTGGATTTTGATGAAATCGGTGAACTCACGCCCCAAATGCAAGCACTCACGGCAGTCAATCCAAATGCAACGGCGATTCCTGTCACGCGCGTGAACGGCGTTACCACTTCGCTGGCAATTCCACAAAGCGGCTTATTTCCTGGCACGGCAGCATTGATTAATTTAGTGGGCTACACGCCAGACCAAATGTACGCAGGTTTTAAAGGCGTTGTTTTAAATTTTCCAGCCGTGCGGCGTCGTCCATTTGGAGACACCCGTTCAGAAGAAGATTTGAAAAAAGAAGAGGATAAATTGCTCAAACAACTCAACGACGTTTGGACACAAGCAACGCTTTACAATAAAATTGACTCTGCCGGTCGTACCAATAGTGCCAATCCAAAACCAGATTACAACCCGGAAATGGCAGCATTAGCGCCTGTTGCAAAAGGGGACGCGACGCTTCTGGTAGAAGTAAATCGCTACAACGATATTGAATCAGCTATCAAATGGGTGCAAGACCGCAAAATCAAAAAAGTAATCTTCACAGGTGTGGCAGAAGGCTGGCGCGTGGCAGATAAATTGGCGAAAGCAAATATTCCAGTGATTGCCGGTCCAGTTATCGCCATTCCAACCCGCAATTCTGACCGTTATGACAAAGCATACGCCAATCCGGGTTTGTTGAAAAAAGCAGGCGTAAAAGTTGCCATCCGTACTAATGATTCTGAAAACGTGCGCAATTTGCCGTACCATGCAGGTTTCGCTGCGGCGTATGGCATGAGCAAAGAAGACGCGTTGAAAGCGATTACGATTGTACCGGCGGAAATTCTTGGCGTGGCGGATAAACTCGGCTCGCTCGAAATAGGCAAAACGGCAAACATTATTGTGACTACCGGCGACCCAATGGAGACGAAAACGCAGATTATGCAAGTGTTTATTGATGGCTGGCAGGTACCGATGGACAGTCGTCATATTCAATTGTATAAAGAATTTTTGAATCGGCAGCCGGGCGTGCAAAAGTAAGGATGATAGATGTGCCGCATTTTCAAAGTGTGGCACATCTTTAGCAACAAGAAAAGTGCAAAGAATTAAAAATACTCTTTGCACTTTCTGTTTTTTAATTTCCTGGCGTATTGTGGAAATATTAGAAAAACTATTAGCTTTGAATAGCCGTTTTATTATAAAAAAGGTAGCATGATTTATCACGAGCGTATTGAAATCAACCCTGAAATTCGTTTTGGTAAGCCTTGTATAAAGGATACGCGGATTACAGTTTATGATATATTGAGTTGGTTGTCCGTCAAAATGACTACCAATGAGATAATAGAAGATTTTCCAGAACTTACCGAATCCGATATTATAGCTTGCTTGGTATATGCGGCAGATAAGGAACGTAAATTAAAAATAGTAGTATGAACCTACTTTTTGACCAAAACATTTCCTATCGCATTCTTAAAAAATTAGAAAAGGAATTTCCCAACAGCTTGCACATAAGTCGTATCGGACTAAAAGTTCCAGCAAAAGATAAAGAAATTTGGGAATATGCCCAAAAAAATCAAATTCCCATCGTCACTTTTGATGAAGATTTTGTAGAATTACTGACGTTATATGGTGCTCCGCCAAAGGTAATTTGGCTGCGTTTTGGCAATCAGCAAACTGAGGTTATTGTCGAAAAATTGAAAAGACATTACTTAGATGTTGAAGAGTTATATTAACACCCTGAAATAGATTTGCTGGAAATTTATTAGCCTTTTTACTCAAAAACACGATAACACCATAATACAAAAACCCAATATAACGCCATGTTCAAAATAGATATGCACACCCATATTATTCCATCCAAACTGCCGCGCTGGGCGGAAAAATTTCGCTATGAAGGCTTTATTCATCTCGAACATTTTCAACCCGGGCGTGCGCGTATGATGCGTGGCGAAACGATTTTTAGAGAAATTTCTTCTAACACTTGGGATTCTCGTGAACGGATTGAAGAGTATGCGCAACACGGCGCGCAGGTACAAGTGGTGAGTACCATTCCGGTGTTGTTCGCTTACTGGGCAAAGCCAAAAGACGCAGCTGATATTTCCATGTTTTTGAATGACCACATCGCGCAATTAGTGAGCGATTATCCGAAAAATTATATTGGTCTGGGTACGCTGCCAATGCAAGATACGGACTTGGCAATCAAGGAATTAGAGCGTTGTAAAAAAATTGGTTTGGCGGGTGTACAAATCGGTACGAATATCAATGACGAGAATCTGAGCGACCCTAAGTTTTACCCTATTTTTGAATGTTGCCAACAGCTTGATATGGCAATATTTGTACATCCTTGGAATATGCTGGGCGTACATTCGATAGAAAAATACTGGCTGCCGTGGCTCGTCGGGATGCCGGCAGAGACTTCCCGCGCGATTTGTTCCATGATTTTTAGTGGTATTTTTGAAAGATTGACCACCCTCCGAGTTTGTTTCGCACACGCAGGTGGCTCGTTTTTGGGTACGTTTGGACGCATTGAACACGGTTTTAACGCGCGTCCTGACTTGGTAGCAGTAGACAATCCCATCAATCCACGTCAATATCTCGGCAAGTTTTGGGTGGACAGCATCACGCACGACGCGGACTTGCTGCGTTTTGTAATGGACATGGTCGGTGCCGATAAAATTACGCTCGGTTCTGATTATCCGTTTCCACTGGGCGACCTCGAAATTGGGGCTTTTATAGAAGCAATGGATTTGCCAAACGAAATCAAAGAAGATATTTTTGCTAATAATGCTTTAACGTGGCTGGGGTTAGAAAAAGAAAAGTTTTTATAAAATGCCGATTTTTATTTACTTACTCGCGTTACGCACTACACTGCAAGCTATGGGTAATAGAACACGGATTTTTTCTATAATAACTGACGTTACGTATGTGCTGATAGAATACTGGGCGGATGTGCATAGATTATTAGATACTTGGCATTAACTAAATGGACAATTTATAATAAAATTGATAGTTATTCAATAAACTGACAATCAAAAACTTAAATTGTTTTTGTTTATGATTGAATTTTAGTTGATTATTTAAAAAATCCGTGTACACCCGTTGCATCCGTGTAAATCCGTGTTCTATCACGTAACATCCATTACTTAAAGCTTTTCGCAAACCCCGCAAATACAAACACATTATCAATTCCCAGATTCGGTTCTTGCAAGCCAGCATTGGAAATATGGCGATACCGAAATCGAAGTTGTAATTGTGCATTGCCTTTCGGCAGTGCCTGACTGAGTGCCATCTCAAAATTATCAGAAAAAATAAAGCCCCGCGCCTGATGTCTGGTCACGACGGTGATGTAATGTGGACCTGAACCAATAGAGGTTTCAAACAAACTCCCTAACCAAAGCGATGTGCGATATTCAAAACCTAAATTACCGCCAAATTCATAATCTCTTCGGCGAAATTCTCTCACGGAAACGGCTACCAACTGTGATTCTACATACACCGAAAAACCATTGCCGCGCTGCTTAGAAAGTTGAAAAACGGTGCTTCTGCCAATCAGTATAATTGGATTATAAACTCCACCGTCTAATAGATTTTCATTCCAAACGCCATAGCCAATACCAACGGTCGGAAGGAATTTGCGAAAAGCAGATTCTTGTGCCACGAGTACGTTACTGCTCCAAAACAATGCCGATAGTAGTAAAAAATGTTTCATTTCATAAAATAGTTAGTGCGTTCATTTGTAAAATTGGGTCAGGCATAGCAAAGGAGTGATGAGCCTTACATGGACGAATGCCACGCAAGGAAAAACACAGACTTTTGCGCCTGCCAATTGTCAGTCTTGATTTAAATCCGCATTTTATTGCCCGAAATGGTGTAAAGGTTTGGTCTCCAACATTTTCTGAAAAGAAGAATACTGTGTTATAACTTCGAAGTATTATAAATAGAACAGCTTATAAGAGAGATGGTTGAAAAGAAGCCATGTTCTTATTTGATAATACAAGTTGAACTTTCGTTGAATAGATTATATTTGTAAAATTGTAAAATATTGCATAATCTATAAAAATTAACTACCAGCAAAACATTAATACATGAGTCAGCCATTGAGATTATTTATTTCTTATGCCCGCAAAGATGTGGAGTATAAAGACGAATTTTTATTACACTTAAAGCCCTTGGTACGTAAAGGCGTTATAAAATCATGGCACGATGGCGACATTGTAGCAAGTGAAGAATGGGCAGATGAAATCAAGAAAAACTTGGAAACTTCGGATGTGCTGATTTTTTTAATTAGTCCGGCATTTATGGCATCCGATTATATAAACGTGAATGAAATCGGGAAAGCGATTGAACGGCATCAAAAAAAAGAGGTAACGATTGTCCCAATTTGGATAAAGCCAGTGGCCGATACAGATGAGTTTTTAGACAAATTTCAATCGCTACCAAAAGACCGTAAGCCCGTCTCTCAGTGGAGCGACCATGATGATGCATGGGTGGATGTGGTCACGCGTTTGAAAAAACTTTTTGAGAGAAAAACGAACGGTGCTGGCGATAGCTTGAATGAGCATAATGACAATCCTCCACAACATTCGAATCCACCAATCCACAATGAATCTACTTCCATAGAACAACAAGTCCGCAATTTCATCGGTAGAGGCAAAACCAAAGATGCTTTGGATAAACTGCTTGAATACACGGAAACCCTCGATTCCGACAAACACAGCGAATTGCTTCTTTTATCCGGCAGATGGAGCAGCATTGAGCGGCAGGAACGCCTCGGCTTAATGACTTACAGCGAGGTACAAATGGAGCGCAACCGCATCAACGCCTCATTGCTGGCAGTGCTGGAAGATATGGAGTGAGTTTAGAATGAAGACGCGACAGGTTTTCGAAAACCTGTCACGTCTTCATTCCTACCAAATAAAATACCCACCATGAAACCAAATTTTGACATCCACCTCGTCCTGCAACATATTGAAGAAGCAGTAAAGCCCTTTCCAAAAGCCGCCATGTTTGAGCTGTACGAACGCGGCTACACCAGTGTGTACGAACAACTCATCGCTTGCATCCTTTCCATTCGCACGTATGACGAAACCAGCTTGCCGCTTTCCGAAGCACTTTTCGCCATCGCCCGCACGCCCGAAGCCATTCATCAACTGCCTGACGAACAACTACTCCAAATCATCCGCCAAAGTACTTTCCCGGAGCAAAAAGTGCAAAATATCAAGCTCCTTACCGCCCAAATTCTAAATGATTATAATGGCGAAACCCCCGCCAATTATGACCAACTCACCGCTTTCAAAGGCGTAGGACCTAAGTGTGCCAATCTTGCGCTCGGCATTGCCACTGGACAAGCCTCTATCAGTGTGGATGTACACGTGCACCGCATCACCAACCGCTGGGGCTACCTAGCCACCAAACAACCCGAACAAACGATGAAAGTGCTGCAACAAACGCTGCCGAAAGAATATTGGATTACCATCAATCGGCTTTTAGTCCCTTTTGGAAAGCACATTTGCACGGGGACGTTGCCGAAGTGTTCGACGTGTCCGGTGTTGGAATTTTGTGAGCGGGTGGGAGCGGGGAAGTCGCGGTAAATACTGGAAATTTTATATATTTGTGTAAATAACCTCGTTATCCATGCAGCAAGAAACGGTGAATGTGTTTATCGCTTACTCTCGAAAAGACGAAGAAATCAAGGATAGATTGAAAACTGCTCTCAAAGTACTCCAAAGGGTGGGTTACATTGATTCAATTTGGGATGACAGTGCCATCGAAGCTGGTTCAGAATGGGAAAAAGCTATTCATAATCAATTGGATAGCGCAGATATTATTTTATTGTTGGTAAGTCACGATTTTTTAGCTTCGGACTATTGTTTTGGAACGGAAATGAGTAAGGCATTAAAAGCACATGAAGAAGAGAAATCTAAAGTTATTCCAATAATTGTTAGACATTGTAGTTGGGATATTACTGAACTAAAAAAATTACAAGCTCTACCGGATAACGGGAAACCAATCGTAGATAAGTGGGATACAGAGTCTATACCTTATCACCAAATCGAAAGAAGCTTGATGGCTATAGCAATGAACATTAAAAACAAGAAACATTTAATCAAACAGAAAGAGCAATTTGAATATTTTCTTCAAAAAGGAGAAGAAAACTATAGTGCAGGAATATGGAATGAAGCACTAGTATGGTATGATAAAGCCTTCAAAATACATGATGTTTCTTTTGAGCTTGAATATGAGCACATTGCAGGTTTAGTAGAACTATGCAAAAAACAGGTAAAGTTTAAAGAATTGATTGATCAAGCTAAGACAGCCTTTGAAAATAATGAAATTTTAGGTTCTTTTCACTTTGTAAAAGAAGCATTAGAAATTAACGTGTCATTTGAAGCAAAAGCCTTACTTGAGGAAACATCAAAAATCTTGTATGTAGATACCATAAAAAAAGCAGATGCGCAATTTTTAAATATGAATTGGAATGAAGCTCACAAAAGACATGAATCCGCGTTTAAATATATAAATGAAGCAAATTTAATTGAAGAAAGAAAAATTATAAGAAGAAGGGACTTCTCTTATCAAATGGTCTCTGTGCTTGAAAAGATTGAAAGAGGAAATGAACAGGCTAAAGAACAGATACGAGAATTATTAATAATAGCAAGAGGTTTTTGAACTAGTGGAGTAGGCATAATATTCATTTTATGAAAATCACCAAAATACAACAAATCATTCTCCCCATCCTGCAAAAGCACCACATTACCAAAGCGGGCATTTTCGGTTCTTTCGCAAAAGCAGAAGTAAATGAAGACAGCGATGTGGATATTTTGGTAGAATTGGGTACAGAAATCAGTCTGCTGGATTTTGTGGGCATCAAGTTAGAATTAGAGGATATGTTACAACGGGAGGTAGATTTGGTTGAATATCAATCCCTTAAACCAGCGCTGCGGGAGCAAATTTTGAACGAAGAAATCCGTATATATGGCCGAACAACGAAATATGATTGTATTTCTGGATGATATCTTGGACGGCATTAAAAAAATTGAGCAGTATCTGGATGACGTAAGCGAAGTGGAATTTGAACGAAATACGGAGAAGCAAGATGCTGTCATTAGAAGAATTGAAATCATAGGGGAAGCAGTAAAGAACTTGCCGATGGAATTGCGCGAGCAATATCCTGATATCCCTTAGCGGCAAATCGCTGGTATGCGCGACATGGTCATTCATCAATATTTCGGCGTGACGATTGCACTAGTGTGGCGTGTTGCTATTTCCGATCTTCCAAATTTGAAACCAAAAATAGCGCAAATCAAAGCCACCATTTCAAAACAGTAGAAATCTAATAAAAGTCATTTGCATTTCCACCCCTCAAGCCCTATCTTTGCACTCTTATCAGAATACAGAGTTGAGCAGTCGAACGTTAGATGGGAAAAGTCTGGCATCTAAAAATCTGGTATCTGGCATCTTTTTTTCAGGATAACCTGCAATTGTCTTTGAAAAACGAACCATATGAAATTACACAATCGAGTCAATAAAGACGAACTCAAGCAACGGCTGTTGCAAAGTGACGAGCCGCGTATCACGCTTTCTTTTTACAAATATCACCAACTGAAAGACCCCGAACGCTTTCGGAATGAGTTATTTGTGCTGCTGAATCAGTTGGATGTGTTCGGGCGCATCTATGTGGCGCGAGAGGGCATCAATGCTCAAATCTCGGTACCAGAAACCAATTTTGAGGCGTTTAAAACGAAACTCTATTCCATCCCTTTTCTTCAGGGCGTGCGCCTAAATATTGCCATTGATGACGATGGAAAGTCGTTTTACAAATTGACGGTAAAAGTGCGCGAAAAAATAGTAACCGATGGCTTGGATGATGAAACCTTTGACGTGACCAAGCGTGGTAAGCACCTCAACGCCAAGGAATTCAATGAACTCGCCGACCTGCCAGACACGATTATCGTGGATATGCGTAACCATTACGAAAGTGAAGTCGGCTATTTTGAAAATGCGATTCGACCAGATGTAGTAACTTTCCGCGATGCGCTGCCCTTGGTAGAGGAAATGTTGCAAAACGAGAAAGACAAGCCGCTCATTATGTATTGCACGGGCGGCATTCGATGTGAAAAGGCGAGCGCGTATTATTTGCATCAGGGTTTTGAAAATGTGTTTATGGTGGATGGCGGCATCATTGAGTATGCGCGGCAGTGCGAGGCACAAGGCTTAGAAAATAAGTTTATTGGCAAAAATTTTGTTTTTGACGAACGACTTGGCGAGCGCATCAGTGAAGACATTGTAGCCCGTTGCCATCAGTGTGGAAAGCCCTGTGATACCCATGTGAATTGTGTCAATGACGCGTGTCATATTCTATTTATACAATGTAAGGAATGTGCTGAAAGATATCATAACTCCTGTTCTGAAAAGTGCGCTGATTTTAATCAATTGCCGGAAGCAGAACGTGTTGAGTTGCGTAAGACGATGACTTTCAATGGCTCGAAATTTACGAAAGGGCGGTATAAGGCACATCGCGAAAGTGAGGAATCGTTATTGGTTTGAAGTTTGGGGTTTTACTAACTTTAGATATCGAACTAGAAACTAGAAACAAAAAAATGCCTGCAAAAGATTTATATCACAATGATGTAAAAACCGCTTTGCAAAAAGATGGTTGGACAATCACGCACGACCCCTACAAATTTGAGGTTGGGGAAGTAGAATACCGAATTGATTTGGGTGCGGAGCAGTTGATTGCTGCAATTAAAGAAGATAAAAAAGTAGCGATTGAAATTAAAAGTTTTACCGGACAGTCGCCCACTTATGATTTTCATAATGCGCTCGGTCAATTTTTAAATTATGCGGTGGCATTGGGAGAATATGAACCCGAGCGTGAACTTTATTTGGCTGTACCGGATTCTTTTTATAAAAGCTTTGCCGCAAAGGAAATTATTCGTAAAATTATTACCCGTTATCAAGTTAAATTGTTAGTATTTGATCCTGATAATCAAACGCTTTTACAATGGATAAAATAAAAAAATACGAACAAGCCATTCTATCTTTTTTGAATGCTTATGCAAAGGAAGGACTAGCAAATGCCGAATCGGTAGAAACTCAGCTTATAGCCGACGCAGAACGCTATCATTACCAATTAATGCGTATTGGTTGGTTTAAAAAAGAATTTATCCATCATTGCATTTTTCATTTTGATATAAAGGATGGTAAAGTGTGGATTCAACAAAATAACACGGAATTGCAAGTAGCAGATGAATTGATGCAGCGAGGCGTTCCTGCTTCCGATATTGTACTTGGCTTCCAACCCGAATCAGTTCGTCCTTACACCGGTTTTGCCGTCGCTTAAAATGATAAGTTTGAAAGTTTAATCGTTCATTGGTTCAAAAAAAGCGACCTTTGCACCCTTAAACTTGAAAAACATGACTCATTCTCCTAAAGATATTCGCATTGAAGATTATGATTACACCTTGCCGGAAGAGCGCATTGCAAAGTTTCCATTAGAAGTCCGCGACCAGTCAAAATTGCTTTTATATAAAAAAGGCGAGGTTACGCACACCGTTTTTCAACACTTGCACGAGCAATTGCCGGAAGGTGCTTTGTTGGTTTTTAATGATACGAAAGTCATTCACGCACGGCTCTATTTTTTTCTGGAAAATGAGACCAAGATTGAGATTCTGTGCTTAGAACCGATTGAACCACCCGAATATCAGCAGAATTTTTCGAGTACAAATGCGGTGCGTTGGAAGTGCCTAATTGGCGGCAATCGCAAATGGAAAAGTGGAGAAGCAGTGCGTGGAGTGAAAATGGGTACGCTGGAGGAAAAGCTAAAAGTGAAACTTACCGCTAAACGCATTCAACAATTGAATGATACGTTTGAAGTAGAATTTAGTTGGGACCATCCGAATTTTACGTTTGGTGAAGTCTTAGCGCAAGCTGGAATAATCCCATTGCCGCCTTATTTGAATCG
>CAZJXN010000028.1:0-13404 GCA_964549655.1 uncultured Saprospiraceae bacterium | reverse complement strand
ATTACAGCCGAAAATTCATTACAAGCAATTATAGATTATTTAAATTCCAATAAAAAAGATACACTCGAAGGGTACACGCAATTGCTGATCGCGCCGGGTTATAACTTTCACATTGTCAATGGTTTATTAACAAATTTTCATCAGCCAAAAAGTACCTTGCTGCTGCTCGTGTCTGCGTTTGTAGGCGAGGATTGGCATAAGATTTATGAGTATGCTTTGGAGAATGATTTTCGATTTCTGAGTTATGGAGATGGGAGCTTGTTCTTGCCTTAAATGTTAAAATTTCAGAATCAGTTGCACACAATTTAAATATTGAGTAGTTTTGCTACTCAATGATAGAGACATTAATATCCTCGAAAACGCGTGTGAAATTGTTATTGAAGTTTTTTCTCAACAGCAACGCAACGGCTTATTTGAGAGGTTTGGAAAGCGAATTTGGGGAGTCTTCCAATGCCATTCGCTTGGAGTTGAATCGCTTTGAAGAAGCAGGCATGCTGGAATCACACGTGGATGGGAATAAAAAAATGTTTCAAGCAAATACCCAGCATCCGCTCTTCCAAGAAGTGCATAATATCTTACTCAAATATGTTGGCTTGGACCAAGTCGTAGAAGAAATTATTAATCGCTTAGGCGAAGTGCAGCGCGTTTTTTTGGTGGGCGAATTTTCCAAAGGGTTGGATAGCAATATAATAGATTTGATTTTTGTCGGCAATATTGATAAAAATTATTTATTAAATCTGGTAGATAAAGTAGAAGGCTTGATTAGTCGAAGGATTCGCTACTTGATTTATTCTGAACTAGAGGCAGAAGGCATTGATTGGAAAAAATATAACCCCAAGCCGCTTTTGCTCTGGTCGAAGGACTAAAAAGTTTAATGTTTGGAGATTTGCGAGTTCAGAGGTTTACGACGCGCAACTTCCAAACCCCAAACTTAAAAACATGATGTATGATGTAACGATAATCGGCGCGGGAATTGTTGGTTTGGCAACGGCTTACCAACTGCTAGAACAGCAACCGGATTTGAAAATTTGTATGGTAGAAAAGGAAAATCTGGTAGCCCAACATCAGACAGGACATAATAGCGGCGTGATTCACTCGGGCATTTATTACAAACCTGGCGGCTCGCGAGCGGTGCATTGTAAAAGAGGGTATCAATTGTTATTGGAATTTGCTGACAAACATGATATTCCTTATGATATTTGTGGAAAAGTAATTGTGGCGACGAATGCCAGCGAGCAAACCAAATTAGAAGAAATTTTGCAGCGCGGTATAGCTAATGGTTTGAATGGAATTCGTAAAATAAGTCGAGGCGAATTGTTGGAAATAGAGCCGTATGCAGAAGGTGGCCTAGAGGCGATTTGGGTGCCGCAAGCCGGTATTATCAATTATAAAGAAGTAGCTCAAAAGTATTTAGAACTTATTATTCAACGCGGCGCAACGACATTCTTTGGTGCAAAAGTGCAACAAATCAGACAATCTGGTGGCCAATTAGTCGTTGTGACGGACCAAAAAGAAATAGAAACGCGAAGCATCGTGAATTGTGCGGGTTTATATTCGGATAAAGTGGCAGCGTTGACGAGTACGCGGCGCGATATTCAAATTGTACCGTTTCGGGGCGAATATTATGATATAAAACCAGCGAAGCAATATTTAGTACGCAATTTAATTTATCCAACGCCCAATCCGAATTTTCCGTTTCTTGGCGTACATTTTACGCGTATGATTGGAGGCGGGATTGAAGCAGGACCAAATGCGGTGCTGGCTTTTAAAAGAGAGGGCTACAACCGTTGGGATTTTGATAGCAAGGAATTTTTTGAAACGGTAGCGTTTCCGGGCTTTCGCAAAATTGCAAGGAAATACTGGCGCGATGGAATGGAGGAAATGCGTCGGTCGTACTTTAAAAGCGCCTTTGTAAAATCCTTGCAAAAACTGGTGCCGGACATTCAATCTGACGATTTGCAACCCGGTGGCGCAGGTGTACGCGCGGTGGCTTGTGATTCAAATGGAAATATAATTGATGATTTCTTGATATTGGAAGATAAAAATGTAATAAACGTATGTAATGCACCTTCTCCGGCGGCGACGGCTTCTCTGGCAATCGGAGAGACGATAGCGAAAAGGGTGATGGGGAGATAGGGTGAAGGGGTGATGAGTTGATAGGGTGATTTTGAGAGCAAACTAAACCTTACTAACCCTTCTAAACGCTAAAAAAAAGTATGGAAAAAGCAACGCTACAACTACAAATGGTGGACTTGAAAACGCAGTATCAAAAGCTGAAGTCAGAGATTGACGCGGAGGTACTAAACGTTTTGGAAACTACATCCTTCATCGGAGGACCTAAAGTGGCGGCTTTTCAACAAAATTTGGAATCATATTTGGGTGTAAATCATGTCGTGACCTGCGCGAATGGCACGGATGCCTTGCAAATCGCTATGATGGCACTGGATTTACAGCCTGGTGATGAGGTGATTGTTCCGGCTTTTACGTATGTGGCGACAGCAGAAGTGATTGCATTATTGCATTTAAAACCTGTCATGGTGGACGTTGACCCGGAGACGTTTAATGTAACAGCAGCAATTATGGAAGCGGCTATTACATCCAAAACAAAAGCCATTGTACCCGTTAATTTATTTGGGCAAAGCTGTGATATAGAGCCGATTATGACGCTTGCTCAAAAATATAATTTGTGGGTGATAGAAGATAATGCACAAGCAATCGGTGCAGATTATACTTTAAATGATGGAAATGTAATAAAAGCAGGAACACTGTCGCATATCGGCTGTACGTCCTTTTATCCATCCAAAAACTTAGGCGCGTACGGCGATGGCGGAGCACTTTATACGAATGATGAAAAATTAGCCAATAAATGTCGCATGATTGCCAATCATGGTCAGACGAAGCGTTATTATCATGGTTTGGTAGGGGTTAATTCCCGTTTAGACGCAATGCAGGCAGCTATTTTGAATGTAAAATTGCGATACTTAGATGAATATGCGGCGGCTCGCCAAGCGGCTGCAACTTATTATGATAAGGCTTTTCAAAATATTATAGCTTTACAAATACCCAAACGACAACCTAACTCCACCCACGTTTTTCACCAGTATACCTTGCTTGTGAAAAATGGGCAGCGCGATACGCTTCAAGCATATTTGCAAGAACACGGTATTCCAACTATGATTTATTACCCCGTTCCATTATATGCACAAGAAGCATTTAAAAAAAGTATAGGAAATCATTTTGATAAATTGCCGATAACGGAGATCCTTTGTAATTCCGTCATTTCACTGCCGATGCACACAGAGTTGGACGAGGAGCAATTGACATTTATTACACAAGCAGTATTAAGTTTTTTTAGTTGATATACTTTTTAATAATGATTTTGTAAAGAATAAATAGACCCAAACTACAAATAAGCTACACCCAAAAGCAAACACAAAGAGACCAATTACAGGCTGTTTTCATCACCAAAAATGCGAAACAGTGTATCAAGATTTGCACGATAAAAAGAAGAAAATTTCGGTCATCGGACTCGGGTATGTTGGATTGCCGTTGGCGTTGGCATTTGCCAAAAAATTTAGTGTCATCGGTTTCGACATCAACAAACAGCGTGTGGATTTGATGAAATGGTGTATTGACCCTTCGCGGGAATTGGAGAAAAGCGATTTTGAAGGAAGAGATATTGAATTCACTGCCGATGCGGCAGATTTAAAGCGAGCGCATTTCCATATTGTCGCTGTACCAACCCCGATTGATGAGCATAAAAATCCAGATTTAAAGGCCCTATTAAGCGCCGCTCGCACGGTTGGTGAAATATTAAAAAAAGGGGATTACGTTATTTTTGAATCTACGGTGTATCCAGGTTGTACCGAAGACGATTGTCTGCCTATTCTGGAAGAACTATCGGGATTAAAATTAGGTGCCGGTTTTAAATTAGGCTACTCGCCCGAGCGCATCAATCCGGGCGATAAAGAGCGAACGGTCGAAAAGATTTTGAAATTAGTATCAGGAAGTGATGAAGAATCAGCCGAGGAAATTGCGCACATTTATGGCGCTATCATTGAGGCAGGTGTTTTTAAAGCAGCTTCTATTCAAGTAGCAGAAGCAGCTAAAATAATTGAAAATGTACAGCGCGATCTAAATATTTCATTGATGAATGAGCTGGCAATCATTTTTGATCGAATGGGCATTGATACCCAAGAAGTATTGAAAGCAGCGGGTACGAAGTGGAATTTTTTGAAGTTTAGTCCGGGTTTGGTAGGCGGGCATTGCATCAGTGTTGATCCCTACTATTTACTGCACAAATCAAAGCAAATGGGGTATGATCCGCAAGTGATATTGAGTGGGCGGCGCGTGAATGATGAGATGCCGGCATTTGTAGCTAAAAGACTGGCGCAATTGCTCATTCAACGCGGAAAAAATCCGAGCCAGACAAAAGTTTTGGTGATGGGTATTACATTTAAAGAAAATGTTAGCGATATTCGCAACTCGAAAGTGGCGGACTTGGTGCGCGAACTAATGGATTATTCCATCCACGTACACCTCACCGACCCACTGGCGTCGCCCAACGAAGTAGCACACGAATACAAACTCACACTGGTAGACAACATCTCAACCGACTATGACGCAGTAGTCGTAGCCGTCAATCACACAAACTATAAGGCACTTAGCATGGACTATTTTCGCTCTATTATGAAAAGCGACGCCATTCTGGTAGATTTGAAAGGTATGTATGAAAAACCGAAGGATAATGGCGTGTTGTATTGGAGGCTTTAATTGGGTGATTTGGTGATTGGTTTATAGGGTGATGAAAGGAAAATGGAAGATGGGAAGATAGAAGGATGCCCGCATACCGGATAGGTGTAGGGGAAAATAAAAATCTGCGGAATCTGCGGGAGAAAAGTGGGGGTGTTTTTTGTAATAATAATTTTAAAAACCATGAATCAGGTTGCAATAACAAATCAATTGGATGAACAAGAGGCGCGCTGGTTTGCGGTGTACACCAAGTTCAAGCGCGAGAAGCAAGTATTGCGCCAGCTCAAAGAGCGCGGCATTGAGGCGTATTTGCCATTGCAATCCTACACGCGGCGTTACACCCGAAAGATTAAACAAGTTGAAATTCCGCTCATCAGTTGCTATATTTTCACTAAAATTACCAAGCAAAACTATGTACCGGTATTAGAAACGCCCGATGTCGTCAATTTTGTAAAATTTGCTAAAAATCTAATTGCCATTCCCAACCAAGAGATGGACATCCTGCGGCGAGTCGTGGGCGAACAAGTAGAAATAGACGTACAACCCGGCACGTATCAAGTGGGCGATGAAGTAGAAATCATAGGCGGCAATTTGACGGGTCTGAAAGGTTATTTATTACATACGGAAAGTGAAAAGAATTTTATAATAGAATTAGAGAATTTGGGTTATTCATTGCGAATGTCGGTGAATCCGGCGATGCTACGGAAAAGGGGAGGATAGGAGGATGGGAGGATTCCGCCTTGTGGATAAGATGGGAGGATTTTATTATTGCGAATTTATCGCTTTGCATATAGGTATTTTTAACATTGATTTTTTTCTTTTTTTTCTGAAAAGACGTTGCGACTTTTCAACGGCGAAGCCGTGAGCAGAGTGGAAGAGGATGGGAGGATAAGAATATAGGAAAATGGCATATCAATTCTATTTTGAAACATTAAGGGTTTGGCAAGACTCAATGACGTTAGTCAAAAAAGTGTATAGTTTCACATCGCAATTTCCTAAACAAGAACAATTTGGGCTCACTAGTCAAATGCGGCGAGCGGCAGTTTCGATAGCGTCCAATCTCGCAGAAGGCAGCGTCCGCAAGTCATTTAAAGAGCAAGCTCAATTCACTGAAATCGCTTTTGGCAGTTTAATGGAAGTACACTGCCAACTTACAATTGCACAGCAGCTAAATTATTTACAGGAGGAAGATAAGATTAACTTGCACAACGAAATCAGCATAATCGCTCGTCAACTAAATGCCTTACGTGACACGCAAGAAAACCGAGCAGGAGAGCCTGAGGTGGCGTGCGAAACACTTCAAAGTCGCGTATCCTCCTATCCTCCTATCCTCCCATCCTCTTATTTTGTGCATGAATCTTCCATTGTAGAATTCGGCGCTACCATTGGCACCGACACCCAAATCTGGCACTTCTCGCATATCATGTCTGGCGCAGTCATTGGGGAAAATTGTAATATCGGACAAAATGTTTTTATAGCAAATGGAGTACTATTAGGTAATAATGTAAAAGTGCAAAATAATGTTTCTATCTATGAAGGAGTGATTTGTGAAGATGATGTATTTCTCGGGCCTTCTATGGTTTTTACCAATGTAATAAATCCGCGCAGCGCCGTGAATCGCAAAGCGGAGTACCTGAAAACCCATGTTGGTAAAGGGGCTACGATTGGTGCCAACTCCACAATTGTATGTGGAAATAACATTGGAAAATATGCTTTCATTGGTGCAGGAGCAGTGGTGACTAAAAATATTCCCGATTATGCAATGGTCGTTGGAAATCCTGCACGTCAAATAGGATGGATGAGCGAACATGGCGAAAAACTTGAATTTGATACTAATGGTGCAGCTCCTTGTAAAAAAAGTGGAGAATATTATAAGTTGAAAGGAGAAAAAGTTGAAAAAACAGTCATATCCTCCCATCTTCCTAACTTGTCCCGCAATGGCGGTATCCTCCCATCCTCCGCATGAAAAATTTTGCAATAATTGGCGTAGGCGGCTACATCGCACCTCGACATTTGAAAGCCATCAAAGTAACTGATAATCAACTCATTGCAGCTTTTGATAAAAATGATTCAGTTGGTGTAATGGATAATTATTTTCCGGATACCGATTTCTTTACAGAATATGAACGTTTTGACCGGCACATTGAAAAACGAAAACGAGAAGGCACAAAAATTGATTTTCTCACGGTTTGTTCTCCAAATTACCTGCACGATGCCCACATTCGCTTTGGCTTACGCTACGGTGCGGATGTTATTTGTGAAAAACCCTTAGTATTGAATCCCTGGAACGTAGCGGCACTGCGCGATATAATGCAAGAAACGGGCAAAACGATTTACACCATTTTACAATTGCGCTTACATCCGGTCATTATAGCTTTAAAAAAGCAGGTTGAAAAAGAGACAATTAATAAAATCCATGATGTCGAATTGACGTATATTACATCTCGTGGTAAATGGTATTATACAAGCTGGAAAGGCGATGTAAGTAAATCAGGCGGCATTGCGACCAATATTGGGATTCACTTTTTTGATATGTTGACTTGGATTTTTGGGGCGGTGCAAGAAAATGTCGTACACGTACACACGCATGACCGCGCGGCTGGTTTTTTACAATTAGAAAAAGCGCGTGTCAAATGGTTTTTGAGTATTAATGCAGACACGTTGCCCGTTGAAATAAAAAATAAAGGCATCAGAACCTTCCGTTCTATTACAATGGATGAAAAAGAAATTGAATTTAGTGAAGGTTTTACTGATTTGCACACCTTGAGTTATCAGGAAATTTTGGCTGGAAATGGCTTCGGATTAGAAGAATCGCTAAAGGCTATTGAAATTGTTCATCACATTCGAGAAGCGCAACCCATTGGTTTACAAGGAAGTTATCATTCGCTGGCAGCACTACCATTGAGTGACCATCCGTTCAACTCCAAAACATTAACACAAAAACATTACAACACCCTAACATAATTTTGAAAATTTTAGTAACCGGCACGGCAGGATTTATCGGCTTTCATGTAGCAAATCGCTTGATAGCGCGCGGAGACGACGTAGTCGGTTTAGATATTGTGAATAATTATTATGATATAAAATTGAAGTACGACCGATTGAGAATGGCAGGAATTTGCGAAGACGATACGCATTATAATGAATTGATTACGAGTGAAAAACATCCAAACTATCGCTTTATAAAACTCGAATTAGAAGATGAAGAAAATCTAAACACCCTGTTTGAGAATGAAAAATTTGATGCAGTTTGTAATCTCGCGGCACAAGCTGGTGTAAGATATAGCGTACAAAATCCACGTCCTTACATCAATAGTAATATCATTGGTTTTATAAATATTTTGGAAGCCTGTCGGCACAATCGAATAAAACATTTAGTGTATGCCAGCAGTTCCAGCGTGTATGGACTAAATGAAAAAATGCCATTTTCTACCTCCGATAATGTAGACCATCCCATTTCATTATATGCAGCCACTAAAAAAAGTAATGAATTGATGGCGCATACATATAGTCATTTATTTAATTTGCCCACTACGGGCTTGCGCTTCTTTACCGTTTACGGACCTTGGGAGCGACCCGATGATGCGCTTTTTTTATTTACAAAAGCAATTTTGGAAGACCGACCCATTCGAGTATTCAACCAAGGTAAAATGATGCGCGATTTTACTTACATTGATGATATTGTAGAAGGCGTGCTACGCGTTATTGATAACTCGCCGAGTGGGAATGCGGATTGGAATTCATTACAACCGAATCCTGCTACGTCAAAAGCACCCTATAAAATCTATAATATTGGCAATCAAAAGCCAGTGAAGCTCATGGATTTTATAGAAGCCATTGAGCAAAATTTGGGCAAAACGGCAAAAAAAGAATTTTTACCTATGCAGCCCGGCGACGTAGCGTCCACTGCCGCCGATGTGGCGGATTTGGCGAAAGATTTTGATTATAAACCGACAACGACTGTAAAAGATGGTATTAAATATTTTATTACTTGGTACAGGGGTTATTATGCTGAATAGGGTGTTATTGCGGAAGGAAATGAATTAGATACAAATAAACAAGCTATTAAACATTTTCATATTGCTAAAGGCTCGGCTGCGGAGTTAATTACATTATTAATTATTTCGTCTGAAATGGGCTATCTCAAACAGGAAATATCTTTCCCTTTTATTCAGCAAAGTGAAAATATTTGTAAAATGCTTCACAAACTCATTTAAGCCCGAAAACCCAAATATCTAACACCCAATACCCAAAATCCAATACCCACACCATGTTTTCGATTTTCAAAAAAAAACAATCCTTTATACCTGACTTTTCCCACTTGGTCGTTGATTTTCATTCACACCTCATTCCGGGCATTGACGATGGGGCGGATACGATGGAAACATCTTTACATTTGATACGCGGCTTACAAGCATTGGGTTATAAACAACTTTTTACTACACCTCATGTAATGTCCGATTTATATCCAAATACCAAGGCGGTGATTCTGGACGGATTACAGAACTTGCAAAAAGCAGTAAAAGAGGCTGGAATAGCAATAGAAATCGGCGCGGCGGCAGAATATTACATGGATGAACATTTTGATAATATTATAAAAAGTGATGAACTGTTGACTTTGCCGGGCAATCATGTGCTGGTAGAAATGTCATTTGTGACGGCGCCACCCAATTTATTTCATCATATTTTTAAATTACAAACAAAAGGTTACCATCCAATCTTAGCGCATCCAGAGCGGTATCTATTTTTGAAAAAGAATTTTGAGGAGTATAGTCGCCTGAAAGAATATGGATGTAAATTTCAACTAAACATACTCTCCCTGATCGGACATTATGGCAAGCCAGTGCAAGAAACGGCTTATAAGTTGTTGAAAAATAAAATGATTGATTATTTGTGTACCGATTTACACCATCAACGCCATATTGAGTTATTACACATTGCATTAAAAGATAAAAAAATACAGGAAATTTTGTCTACTTACGAGTTTGCTAATGCCCAACTTACGGACAATGAAACCTATAAGGTTTCTAAAATTTTATAGGTTTGTGGCAAAATCTATTTACACAATTTAATAAGCACCTCCATGCAATTATACCGCAGTCTGTTACCATATATTTCTTTATTACTTATTGCTACGCTGTTTCATAGCTGCACCACGCACAAGGAATTGGTCAATTTCAATGAAGGAGCGGAGTTTTCGGCGACCCCGGAAGTAATGGATTCGGTTCCTGCTTTAATTATTCAACCCGCCGATGCGCTTGCCATTCAAGTGGAAGTCGTCGTGCCGGAGCGCATTGTGCCAACGTTTAGTGCCAGTGCAGGCAATGAATCAACTATAGCAAATAGTTATGTAGTAAGCCCCGATGGTTACATTACATTTCCCACGCTTGGGGAGATAAAAGTAGCAGGACTGACGCTCCAAGAAGTAAAAAAAATAATGACAGCCGAACTAAAAAGTACGCTGCAAGACCCCGTAGTAAATGTACGCCTACTTAATTTCCGATTTACGGTGCTGGGAGAGGTTGGCAGACCCATGACTTTTGCTGTGTCGGAAGAAAAAATTACGATCATTGAAGCATTAGGAATGGCAGGGGATTTGACCAATTACGGCAACCGTTCCAATATTTTAATTGTACGCGAACAGGATGGTAAAAGGGAATACGGACGAGTTAATTTACGATCCCGACAATTATTTGATTCGCCTTATTATTACTTGCGCCAAAATGATAAAATCTATATAGAGCCTACGAAAGCGAAAACGTCCATTATATCCGATCAGACTACTAAAATTCTGTCGTGGACAGGTATCGGTTTTACAGCTATTAACTTGATTGCTATTTTTCTTGTGAGATAAGTACAGCAGAATATTAATTTTTTATGCTGCTTTTATTAAAGTAAAAAAAATAAGGCTCAATTACGGTTTCAAGTTGTTGTCGTAAATTTGGACTAAAGTCCAATATGTGGGTTGCTTTTAACCCCGCCATGAATGGCGGGGTAACTATAAAACGTTGACAATCAGTTGCCCCGCGCTTCAGCGCGGGGATAAAAACAGGGTAATAGTTTGGCTTTAGCCCAACATTAAAAAAGCAACTTGGAATCATAATAGAACAAAAATTAATTTACAACCTTCGGTTCAACCTGTACCACATAATAGAACACGGATTTGCATTCCGACAGTGGTCGGGACGACGGATTGGTACAGATTTTGGCTTATCAATTGCCCTAAACTATCCGTATGGATTGTTCCGATCCAAAAGGAGCGTGCTAAAAATCCGTTTTAATCTGTCGCATCCGTGCAAATCCGTGTTCTATCACGCCACACGAGTTCAACCGATTACAATAAATATCACATCAAAACAAATTTACCACATTGAACTCAAATACTCACGCTAACGGCGTACCAAGCGTACAAGACGCATTCGTAGAGTCCGGTAAAGCGATAGATATGCGGCTCTTGCTGTCAAAATATCTATTGCAATATTGGTATCTCTATGTCATTGGCTTGGCAATTGCACTTAGCATCGCATACATCCAACTGCGATATGCCACTTATCAATATCAAGTAAGAAACACGGTATTGATAAAAAATCCGGAGAGCGGCTCCGAGCGGCTATCGCCTGAAAATCTGTTGGGAGACCTGGGGCTGCCCGGAAATACCAACAATGTGCAGAATGAAATGCAGATATTGAAGTCGCGCACCTTGATGGAAGAAGTCGTCCGGCGGTTGAAAATAAATACCATCTACGAGATGGAGGGACGGTTCAAAGATAGCGAGCAATACTTAGGCAGCTTGATTTTGTTGGATACGTTTTCGTTGGCGGAGGATTTAGAATATGCAGTTTTAGAAATTCCAAAAATAAACGACACCCATAGCTTCGTCCTACAGCAAGGCACTAAAACGATGACGGTTGCATTTGGCGATACGGTACGTTTGGACAATGGAATGTTTGTATTTCGGAACAATTTTACAGAAGTGCCGCCCATTTTGAAATTGACGATCCGCATCGTACCTACTTTAGCGATTGCACAGGATTATTCTTATCGCTTGCAAATAAGAACCGCCGAGGAATCTTCCAGCGTATTAGAAATCTCCTTGAAAGACCCCGTGCCGCAGAAAGCTGCCGATATTGTAAATACGCTCATTACAGTTTATAATGAACAAGAGATTGAAGACCAAAATGAGGTAGCCAATAATAGTTATGCTTTTATCAATGAACGCTTGCAATTTCTCACCGCAGAACTCTCGGATTCAGAAGGCTCTATCGAATCATTCAAATCTAAAAACACGGTTTCGACGGATGTAACTGCCAATGTCGGGCTCTATTTGTCTGAATTTAATGAAAATGATAACAAGCTCGCCCAACTCGACTTGCAAGACGGCGTGATTCGGAGTATCGAATCGCAATTGACATCAGATAAAAATACGTATGATTTGTTGCCTATTAATTTTACAGTAGAAAATGCTAATTTAGTAGAGCAAACCAATCAATATAATAAAGGTATACAAGAGCGAAGAAGTTTGTTGAGTACCACGATTAAAGAAGGTCACCCGCTGATTAGACAAATAGATGATAAATTAGCAGATACTAAAGTAGTGATGCTCAGTACGATACGGAATCACAAAGCCAATATGCAAAAAAACGTCCAGGCGTTAAAGGTAAAAAATCAACAATTGCAAGGAAAACTGCGTACCATCCCAAGTATTGAGCGAGACCTGTTGGAAATCACCCGTCAGAAAGATATAAAAGAAAATCTATATTTATACCTCTTACAAAAGCGGGAAGAATCAGCGCTGACGATGGCGATGACCGTCTCTAATGCCCGCATGATTGATGCCGCACTGCCCGCCGGAGGACCCATAGAGCCGAAGCCGCGTATGATTTATACCATTGCCATGTTGTTGGGTTTAGGTCTACCTTTTGGAATGGTTTTATTAGCCAATTTTTTGAATGACAGCGTACAGTCGGCAGAGGATATCAAGCAGGCTACAGCGGCACCGATACTCGGCGGCATCAGTCATAGTACCACCAAAAAGAATATTGTCGTCAGTAAAACGAGTCGTTCTGCTATCGCCGAAATGTTCCGCATGATTCGTACTAATTTGCAGTTTTTGAATGCGGGACAAGCAAAACAAACCCTCTTGGTCACCTCCAGCACCAGCGGAGAAGGTAAAACCTTTATAACCGTCAACTTGGGCATGAGCATCGCGCTTTCCGGTAAAAAGACAGTGTTAGTCGGTTTTGATTTGCGCAAGCCAAAAATGATTCGGTATTTAGAAAAAGAGGGAATGTTACAAGGTATTAGTAGTTATTTAATAGGAGAAGTTGATATAGAAGAGATTGTGCTACCTTCCGACATTCATCCTGACTTATATTTTGTGCCAAGTGGACCGATTCCGCCCAATCCGGCAGAACTCATTTTACAAGACCGTACCAAGTTTTTGTTTGATTATTTACAAGCAAATTTTGATACGGTGCTGATAGATACGCCGCCGGTCGGGTTGGTGTCTGATGCGCTGTTGTTGAATCCTTACATTTCCGCCTCCATTTTTATCGTGCGATACGGGCAATCTAAAAAAGGAATGCTCAAACTTATTGATGACTTGTATCAGAATAAGAAATTAAAAAACTTGAGTATCATCTTTAATGGCAT
>CAZJXN010000027.1:0-42420 GCA_964549655.1 uncultured Saprospiraceae bacterium | reverse complement strand
TATATAGCCACATACGAGCCACATAGAACATATCGTTTTTCTCTTGGGCGCTCCATATCCTCGTCACGCATCACCCTATCACCCCTTCACCCTATCACCGCTTCACCCCTTCATCCCGCTCTATCATTCCTTACACTCCCAAGTTTTGTCTTCGTTTTTTCTACTTCTTCTTCCAGATATTGAATTTGTTGTTGCGTCTGGAATTTTTGTCCGATGTCCACGATTTGGACATATTCTACTTTGAAAAAGTTCAATTTCTCGATGGTTTCTAATAAGTATGCTTCCAAACCTTGCCGCTCTTTTTGCGAAAAATCTGCGGTGGAAGCCGTTTTCTCGGCAGTAGGAGTGTTGGCAGTGCTGCGATTTTGACTTCTAGCGCCTTCACCTTGCGCGGAAAGGGTGGTTGGCTGCGTCACGGTAGCAGTCGTTTCTTGCGAAGTATTTCGCGTAACGGGAATCGGTGTATTTTGAACTGGAATGTTGATAACATTAGGTGCAGGCGTTGACGGCTCTTCAATTTTACCAACTATAAAAGGTTGTAAGACACTGGAGAACAAAACCGAACTCCCAAAGACTTTATGAGCATAATTATCATATTGACCTCCGTTGACATCTTTGAGTTTACGAGCTACGAAAAAACGGGCTTCTGTAAGTGCTGCTGCCACGTCCATTCCTTCTAACAGGCTATCATAAAATTTTTCCACCAGCAGCTCCGCCATCCAATCCGGCACGGGATTTTGAAGCGTCAATACGAACGGAACGCCTTTTTTTGCCAAGCGAATCGCTGTGCCTTTGTCTTCTTTATAATTGCCAATCGGCGCGCCATCGCAAATGTGCAGCACGACCAGATGCGGCAGTTGTCGCCACTCTTCAAAATAACCTGCGAAGACATCATCACTCACCCAATTTTCTGCAAACTTACCGTCCGCCGCTTTTTTTACAAAACACAATTGTCCGCTCGCATTCTCCATGCGCCCGCGACCAATGAAGTGAATAATATGTGGAAATCCAATTTGAATCGCTTTTTTTAACTCAGTTTCAAAAGTATCTAACTCGGGTTGTTGAATAAATTGCACTTCAATCTCCCCCGGAAAACGCTGTTTTAAATTTTCAAAATAAGCCAGCGACTGCGCTAATTCGTTCATAAACAAGCCCGTATCAGGATTCGAGGCAATTACCAATACCCGCAGTGGAAATTCAATTTGTAACGCGCCTTTGTCAAAATCCAACCAATTGCCTTTGAACGGCAGCTTTCGCATCAGGTCTATACACTTTTTCGGATGAGCCGCTAAAAAGGCTTCCTGCATTTCATCCGCTTCATAAAACAAATATTCCCAGGGCAGCAGCGCTATTTCTTCTGCGTCTTTTTCAAATTCCAGCACCAGTCGGTATCGCTCATTTGGGCTACCCAATGCCTCTCGGTAGAAAGTATTGAATTGCATTTTAAACACCTCATCACTGAATAATAATTTGAATAAGGTAATGCCCAACACTCGAAATTCATCCTTTCCAAGCACACCGCCATCTTCTGCTGACAGCCTCAGATTCAATATTTTATGCAAAATCCGAGCAATTAATCGGTCTTTTTCCATATCGCTCGCCATGCTATATGGCACGCCCTGCTGACTACTCCAGTTGAGTACGGCTTTATCTTTAGAAATGATGATATGAAAAGCTTTACCGGTCAAATTGGTGTCGTTTGTTTGGGAATTTAGAAGTCGCTTTTAAATTTTTTGTGCAAATTGCTAAAAATCAGCTAAAAATATCACAATTTCGGCGTTACGCAAAATTAGTGTCAAGAAACAGAAAATAATCCATGAAATTTGTGGGAGAGGAAGTGACTAGGAGACCGAGCGAACAAGTGACGAGCGCAAATAAAAATCTGCGAAATCTACACGAGATAAAAATTTATAATCTAATTTAGAATCCTATGAACGAGCGTTCAACTTTACCAACCATATTAAATATAGTGGCGGAAGCAGGCGAGCAAGTGTTGTTCCTGTTTGACAAACACGCCAATAATCGGCTGTTGTTTCACAATTATTCCTTCACGCAGCGGGTTTTGCAGCATCTTCGAGAGCTTTCCCGTGAAACCGGCGCACCTACTGATACGGTAGAAATTGCGCAACTTGCCGCTTCTTTCTTACATATTGGCTATCTATTTGAATATGAACACTTTCTGCGATATAGCCTTGACCAAGCGCAACGTTTTTTAGCCCTGCGCGATTATCCCGAAAGTGGACAGCGCAGTGTGTTGCGGTGTATTCAAACGATTGCTACGCGTACCGTGCCTGCTACTTTGGAAGAAAAAATACTGGCAGATAGCGTGAGTATCGCTTGGATAGAAGATTTTGAAACACGCAGTCAGCTCCTTTGGCTGGAACGCGAACTCATTCAGGGTCAACGGTTTGAGAAAGCAGAACAAGCAAAATTGCAGTTGCAACATTTGTTAGAAATCCGGTTTTATACCCATTTTGCAAAAACGAAATATGAACCGGCGCTGGGTGCTTGCATTTATAGCCAAAAAAGTGCGCTCGAAAAAATAGAGCGAAAAAATCCGACGCAGCCGATTTTACAAACCGAAAATTTATACCAAAATCTCGACGACTCGCCCATTCGTGCGGTACAGACTTTTTTCAAAGCCAATTATAGAAATCATATCAACCTGAGTTCCATTGCCGATAACAAGGCAAATATTATGATTAGTGTGAATTCGATTTTGATCAGTGTACTCATCTCTATTCTTTCCTATCGAAATATGGTGGAAACGAATCCGAAGATTGTGCTGCCATTTATCATCTTTTTGGTGACGGGTTTGACGTCGCTCATTTTTGCCGTTTTGTCTGCCCGTCCGAAAGTCACAGCGTTGAACGAAAAGGTAACTTCCAAAGAAGAAAAACGTAGAAACATCGTGTTCTTTGGCAATTTCGTCACGCTCGATCTAGAAGAATATGAAGAATCAATGGATGCCGTGTACCGAGATAGCGAACTTTTATATGGCAATTTGACGCGCGATTTGTACTTTCTTGGCAAGGTGTTGGATAAAAAATATCGATACTTGACGGTTTCTTATAATATCTTTATGATTGGTTTTGTGGCTACGGTTGTCACTTTTTTAATTATGCTTTTTTTATAAGTAGAGGGTAGAAGGACAATGGTAGAGGGACTCCCGTATTTCTTACGCCTGATGCTGTTACAGGATAGTATTTGAAAGGTAAATGTGGTACAAGAAACAAGCGCATCCCTCTACCCTCTACCATTGTCCCTCTACCAAAATAGTTAATAAAAAGATAATTTCAGTTTCAAACACAAATTTCTCGTGCTTCCCAGCGTTGTTAAAATAATTTTGAAAAACCATCCAATGTCTGGCATCTGGCATCCAGCCATCTGGCATCCAAGTTAAAAAATATGAACAGGAAAACAGCTTTGGTATTAGCAGCTTTTTTGATGACGATTAGCGCTTTTGCACAGCCCTCGCAGCAGGATTTTGAACGGTATATCGAAAAGTACAAAGAGCTTGCCATCCGCGAGATGCAGCGTGCTGGTGTACCTGCCAGTATCAAACTCGGACAAGCCCTATTGGAAAGCGATGCCGGTAGAAGTGACCTCGCTCGCAGAGCAAATAATCACTTTGGAATCAAGTGTAATAATGACTGGGACGGCAAAACTTTTAAGAAAAAAGATGATGATTACAACGATGAAGGCGAACATATCGAGTCGTGTTTTCGAGTGTATGAAGATGCGGAATCCAGTTATCGCGCACATTCTGAGTTTTTACGCAATCCAAAAAAGCGGTTGCGTTATGGTCCATTGTTTGAATTAGAACCGACTGATTATAAAGGCTGGGCGGAAGGTTTGCGCAAAGCAGGCTACGCCACGAGTCCGACCTATTCTAAAGTGCTGATAGAAGTGATTGAAAGATATCGCTTGTACAAGTATGACCACATGACTCGGCTTGATAAAAGTGACGAACCGATTGCGAATAATAGCGATACTGATTTGGCTACTTATCTGGTTACGAATGATGTCAAATACGTCCTCGCGCGCGAAAAAGAACCCGTAGCCGAAATCGCCCGCCGCACTCAAACCAGTGTACAGACGCTCACTTCTTACAATGAAAATATAGAAGCGGCAACTCAAGAATTGGAAAAAGACACCAAAGTATACTTGCAGCCCAAGCGTAGTGCCTACCGCGGCAAAGAGACGTACCACACGGTGCGCCGAGGCGAAACGATGTTTGAAATTGCACAAGACTACGGCTTGAAATTGGATAAATTGTATGAGCGCAACCGCATGAACACTGGTATGGAAGTAGCTTATAATGAAAAAGTGAAGTTGAAAGGTGGAAAAATTTCCAGCCGACCGAAATTAGCCAGTGAAGTACCACAGATAGAATTGCCTATTATTATTCCAAAACCGGAACCGAAAGATACAATCACTACTCAAAAACCTGCAACGACGATGACTTCTACGAGACCGGTCAAAGAAGAAACCGTCGTAGTAGCACCGAACACGTCTAATGAGCTACCAGAAATTACGCCTGTAAAACCGCAGCCGGAATCAAGACCAACGCAGCCGCCAGTAGTTACTATTCAAAAGCCATCGACTACGACCGGCACCCAATCAGGACCGAGCGAGGAATTTGAAGAAGACCCGTTTGACGTGAAGCCAAAGCCGAGTGTTCCAGTGTCAAATCCTGTTGTCACGCAATTTCACACGGTCGCAAAAGGAGACACACTTTGGAACGTCTCCCAGCGCTACGGCCTCACGGTCAGTGATTTGAAAAGATTGAATAATATGAGTTCGGACGGGATTAGTTTGGGGATGAAATTAAGAGTGAAATAGTAGTGGAGGATGGGAGGATAGGAAAATTGGAGGATGCTCTTTTTTCTTATTCTTCCGTCCTTCTATGCTCCTATCTTCCCATCCTCCCATCTTCTTTTTAAAAATCCTTCCATCCTATCCTCCCGTTTCTTACCTTCGCTTCATGAAATTACGCTTACTTATTTTCCTTTCTTTTTTATTGCAAATGCAACTGCCCGCCCACGCGCAAGGCTATGCCTTCGGCGTAAAGGGGGGCTTGACGGTCGGTTTTCAGCAGTGGGACCAAAGTTTTCAGCGTGACCCGCTCTATCGCTATCACGGTATTGCTTTTGTAGAATCCGCTTCCGAAGACAATAAATTTGGACTTTTCGCGCAAGCCGGCTATCACATCAAAGGCAGCGCGATTCGTACGTTTGCTGGCTCTTATGAGGTGAATGGCATTTTTCGTAACTTTCCGGCATATACCATTCCTTTTGAATTTCGAAATGTGTCGCTTACCCTGGGTGGCAAGAAAAAATTTGATCTTGGGGTGAGTACCAAAACGTATTATCTATTCGGCGTTCGGGGCGATTATACGGTGAATACCAAGCTGCGTCCTGATTTCATAGAACAAGATAATCCATATATATATGTGTATCCAGATGAAGCGTTTGTCAACGAATTCAATTATGGTGTCACAGTAGGCGGTGGTTTAGAATGGCTATTTTCTGAATATGTAGGCGGTGTTTTAGAACTCACGATTAATCCTGACTTCAGCCGTCAATACAATCAACCGCGCATTGACAACATCATCAATCCTAGACCCAACGGTGGCTCTAATACTACCAGCCTCGAGGAGCGTCAAATCAGTAACCTCACGCTTGAATTGACTTTGGGCATTCGATTTTTGCATAAGATTGTGTATTTGGATGAGTAAACAAGACATGATAGGTTTTGGAAAACCTGTCACGTCTTGTTTACGCTACCTTCCCTCTTTTGGCGCGCAGCAACATCCCGACTACCGAAATTGTCTGAACTGTGATTTTTTTGAATTAGACGTTCTCTGCCCTTCCTCCTGTCGCAGTCCTCCTCGTAAATGGACATCTCTCCGACTCTTAACTTCCCCATTTTTTGGGAGGGGGTAGCGGAAATGCAGTAAAATCGCGCATCGCGAGCAAGCGAAAGTACCCAAATTGCGTTTTTTGCTGTAATGGTCCTCCTAATCTAATTTGCATACGTGCGAAAGTGGGCTTATCTTGTGCGGCTTTTACAAACCAAAAATTTTTATGACATTTCAGCAATTTGAGTACCGCCGACCCGATATGCAGGCGATTACCACCCAGTTTGATGCCTTGTTGACCGATTTTGAGGCGGCGGGTGACGCAGCAGCGCAAGACCGAATTTTCCGGCGCATCAATGACATTCGGAGTGAATTTGACTCGATGTCTAATATTTGTTATGTGCGGCATTCTGTGAATACCGAAGACGAATTTTATACGAAAGAAAACGATTTTTTTGATTTTGAAAAACCCAATTTTGACGCGCTCACCAATCGTTTCTACGAAAAAATGCTGCAATCTCCGTTTCGTAAAGAATTGGAAGCGAAGTGGGGCAAGCAGTTGTTTATAATTGCAGAGTTAGAACGTAAATCTTTTGAGCCGATTGTGCTGGAAGATATGCAAGAGGAAAACCGCCTGAGCAGTGAGTATGCAAAATTGAAAGCCAGCGCCCAATTGTCTTTTCGAGGTGAAACGCTGAATTTATCTTCTATTATAAAATATGAATTGGCGCAAGACCGCGCGACCCGTCAGGCTGCTGCCGAAGTAAAATGGGCTTTTTTTGAAGGACATCGTACCGCAATCGAACAAATTTTTGACCAACTGGTGAAAGTGCGGCATCGCATCGCGGTGAAATTGGGCTATAAAAATTTTGTAGAATTGGCTTATGTGCGCTTGCGTCGCTCGGATTATAATGCAGAAATGGTGGCAAATTATCGCGAACAAATCCGCCAACACATCGTGCCACTTGCCACGCAACTCTATGAGCGTCAGCGCCAACGCATGGATTTGAAGGATATTAAATTCTACGATGAAGAGGTGCGCTTCCAATCGGGCAATGCCGCTCCTAAAGGCGATACGGCTTGGATTGTAGAAAATGCCGGACAAATGTATGCGGAACTTTCGCCACAAACGCACGCTTTTTTTTCCTTTATGCAGGAAGGCGATTTGATGGACCTCCAAAATAAAAAAGGCAAGCAAACCGGCGGCTATTGCACCTACATCAGCAAATATCAATCGCCCTATATTTTTTCTAATTTTAATGGTACCAGTGGAGATGTGGAGGTGTTGACGCATGAAGCCGGGCACGCATTTCAGGTATTTTCCAGCAGACATTTTACGGTTGGCGAATATTATTGGCCCAGCTTTGAGTCAGCAGAGATTCACTCCATGAGTATGGAATTTTTTACTTGGCAATGGATGCATTTATTTTTTAAAGAAGACACCGATAAATTTAAATTCAATCATATCTCCAACGCAATCAGCTTTTTACCGTATGGCGTGGCAGTGGATGAATTTCAACACCGCGTGTACGAAAACCCAGACCTGACGCCGCACGAGCGCAACCAAATCTGGCGGGCTTTAGAGCAAAAATACTTACCGCATCGCAAGTACGACGGCAATCCTTTTTTAGAAGATGGCTGTTTTTGGCAGCGACAAAATCATATTTTTGCAGTGCCTTTTTATTATATTGATTACACCTTGGCACAAATTTGTGCTTTTCAGTTTTGGAAACGCGACTTGGAAAATCATGAAGCCGCTTGGTCAGATTATGTCAAACTCTGCGAAGCTGGTGGCAGTCAATCTTTTTTAGAATTGGTAAAACTGGCAAATTTGCGCTCGCCATTTGAGGCTGGCTGTGTAGAATCGGTCATTGGCACTATTAAAAATTGGTTGGAAAGTGTAAGTGACCAGAATTTTTAAATTAAAATACGGTGTAAGATGTTTAGAATGCTTATTTTGTAAATTGAACCCAAATACACGCCATAAAAGCCATAAAAAAATCTAACCATTTAACAATATAAACAACACTGCTTAAGGGTTTGCATTATTTTTAATCATAATTTATAATCCCATGTATGCAATTATCTTAGGTTTTCTTACTGCCTTCACGCTTACCTATTTTGCCATTCCATCCATCATCGGAATTGCCCGAGAAAAACATTTGTTTGATGAGCCCAATGCCCGCAGTTCGCACACCGTGAAAACGCCCTCGCTCGGCGGCATTGCTATCTTTGCAGGCTTGATTTTTTCTATTGTGCTGTGGACACCCTTTGGCGAGTTTGCCAATCTGCAATATATTCTCTGTGCGTTTCTCATCATTTTTCTTATCGGTGCCAAAGACGATATTTCCCCCATGTCGCCGTTTAAAAAAGTAGTCGCACAGGTGCTCGCAGCCAGTATTTTGATTTATAAATCCAACATTCGCCTCACGAGTTTATACGGATTATTTGGCATCGAGCAACAGTTGGGAGAAGTGTTTTATATCATATTTTCTTTATTTGTTATTCTGGTGATTATCAACGCATTCAATCTGATAGATGGTATTAATGGTTTAGCAGGTAGTTTGGGCGCACTCATTATGGCTACGTTAGGGTGTTGGTTTTTTATGATTGAGCGGGTCGAATTTGCCATCGTCGCATTTGCAATGGTTGGTGCTGTGGTGGCGTTTTTAAAATATAATTACACGCCCGCCAAAATTTTTATGGGCGATACCGGCTCTTTACTCATTGGCATCGTGTGTGCTACCTTGATTATAAAATTTATTGATATTAATTATAGCCTGGACGACTCCAATCCGTATAAGTTTTACGCCGCACCCGCCGTGGCATTTGGCATTGTTATTATTCCACTTTTTGATACGTTACGCGTATTTACCACGCGCATTTTACGTGGACAATCGCCGTTTCATGCCGACCGTCGCCACATTCATCATTTACTGATTGATTATGGAATGACGCACATGCAAGCGACCACGCTGCTGGTATTGATTAATATTTTCTTTATGGTATTCGTATTCTACCTGCACCGATATTGGAATTTACATTTGCTTTTATTGAGTATATTGAGCATGGCTGGTGCACTCACCTTGTGGCTTCACTATGCCGTTTTAAGAAAAAACCCTTCCAGAAGTAAGCAGTTAGAAGTTGATACCTTTATATAAAACCCTGCTTTGCTCCTAATCTTACACGTAAAATTATGAATTATCTGCTTGTATTTATCGGCGGTGGGCTGGGCAGCATTTGTCGCTATGGGCTGAATGAAGCGTTGGCACGTTATCAATTTACTTTTCCGTGGGCCACTTTTATTGCAAATGTGTTGAGTTGTATCGTTTTCGGTTTTATAGCGAGTTTATTTTTGAAAGGCAGTATTGGTATTCCATATCGAATATTTATATTGACCGGATTTTGTGGCGGCTTTAGCACGTTTTCCACTTTTACACACGAAACTTTTGTTTTATTAAACAATCAGCAACTTGCTTTAGCGTTTGCGAATGTAATTCTAAGCCTTATTGCTTGCCTGTTGGGATTATATATTGGTATGAAAATTGATGAACTGATGCCAGATTAGGAGATGCCAGATGCCAGACCAGAACGTAGCCCCCTCTTAACGTCAACTTCAAACGAAAAAATCGTCAACACCAAGTGAGAAAAAATATCCCAATATCCTAACCTCAAACTTTAAACCGTAACCGATGCAACTGACGCACGAAATGCTCGACCGGCTGGAGATGCTGGAACAAAAATATGCGGCGATGGGGCAGGATTTGCGGTCGTACCTCGACGGCTTGCTGTATGCGGACTACCTGACGTACTGGGATTATGTGCATTTGGATACGCTGTTGAGTTTGCAAAATCCGCGCACGTCTTTTCCAGATGAATCTATTTTTATAACTTATCATCAGATTACAGAATTATATTTTAAACTTATTATACAGGCTATTCACCAATTAATTTTTGCAGAACAAATTGAATTACAGTTATTTACCCGCCAAATGGAACGGCTAAACCGTTATTTTGAACAACTCATCCAATCGTTTGACATCATGGTGGATGGCATGGATAAAGGGGAATTTCTCAAATTTCGCATGAGCTTGTTGCCAGCCAGCGGTTTTCAATCGGCACAGTATCGAAAAATTGAAATTTATAGCACAGACTTATCTAATCTGGTACATCCTACCAAACGCGAAGTACAAAATTCTCAGTTGCCTGTCGAGGAATTATATTCCGTATTGTATTGGAAATCCGGCGCGACGGAATTAGCCACCGGAAAAAAGACGCTCACATTACGGCAATTCGAGCAAAAATATGCCCAAGAATTGATTCAATTAGCGCAGGAAGTCAAAGACTACAACATCTGGCGCACATATCAAAAATTAACACGGGAAGAACAAGAAAACGAGCACCTAAAAGACTTGCTTCGGCAGTATGATTTTAATGTGAATATTCGCTGGGCATTGGCACATCTGCGTTCTGCCGTGCGTTACCTCGACAACAAACCGCAAGTGATAGAAGCTACTGGTGGTACCAATTGGCAAGCGTATTTGCCGCCACGTCATCAGCGCATCACATTTTTTCCGGCACTTTGGAATGAGGAGGAAATGGAGCAATGGGGGAAGCGGAGTAAGTTGTAAAAAGTGATTGGTGATTGGTGATTGGCACTTATTACTTATACTAAAATAAAATTAAAACGACGTATTCAAATCTTCTTAAGATCATGTAAATCAATTGATTACCAACTGCCAACTGCGTACGGGCGACTGCATACTGGTATTATTCATTCACTGGGTCGCTCTTTCATTATTCATTCTTCTAAGCGAATCCTATCCATCCTAAAATCTTACGAATCATGGTTCAGACACTCATTCATTCTCAAAGCCTTCAACCGCTTTTTTCTTTTTCTTTTTGCCCTTTTTTTTCGTTTCCGTTTCTACTGGAACATGATTGAAGGAAGGTGTATTTGTGGCAAAAGCAGCACGCCACGTATTTTGGTAAGCATCCAGCATTAGCACGGCTATCACGCTGAAAACCAATGTAATAGAACCCGCCGCAAGTACCACGAGGCTCCGTTTGGGGCGGGATTTTACAATGGGCACTTCGGCTCGTTCTATCAATACCGTAGCAGGGATGTTAGCTTCGGAAGCTGCCTGAAAGATTTTTAGACGGGCTAAATCCTGACTAAGGTCTTCGTTCGATGCGTAATATTGTTTTTCGTAAGTCATTACGATGCCCATGCCGCTGTTGAGCAGTTGCATCCGCGTTTCAAAATCCTTTACTTCTTCTTCCAATCCTTTTACTAAAGCGTTGAGCATCACGATGGTATCGCGTGGTACACTCGGTGTGGCGCGTAGAATGTCAAGGCGTGTTCTGTTCAAAACCAATCGAGATTTTGTTTCGGATTGTTGTTCGGTGAGGTTTTCGGTTTGTGCTACGGGATTATAAACGCTATATTTTCCGCGCAATGCGGCGACGGTATCACTCAATATTTTTAACTGCTCTTGCTTGAGTTGAATCTCTGATTGGTAGGTTTTAATAGAAGTGCGGTGTCCTTCTTTGATTAATTTCTGTGCGATTTCATCTATTTTCTCCCGTGCCGCGTTGGCAATTTTGGGTGCTAATTCCTTGTCGCGGTCTTCTATCGATAGTTCCACCGCATCACGTTTCGTCTTCTTGGTTTCGTACAAGCCAAATAATTTCGATTTAACGCTAAAAGACGCTCGGCTGGAAGTAGAATCAATTTTATAATGCTCGTACAAATCAAAGGAATCCACCAAAAATTCTATGAGTTCATTAGATTCTGCGATGGTAAGCAAGCGGTCAATGTCATTGGCATTGCCATAATAATCTACGCGGTTGGTGCCGTCACCAAAAAGGAACTCCGGCTTGGCTTGGTCCGGGCTGGTCGCCAAAAAAATAGTGGTTGCTTTGTAATAATTAGGTGTTAAAAGACTGATCAATGCCGTGCCAACCACCGCAATCACACAGACTAAAAAAACGGGTTTTCGCCAATTCCAGAGCGTTTGTACCACTCCAAGTAGATTATCCTTCGGCTCCATGCACATCAAATTATTGGGCAAAAGTAATGAAAAAGGACTAGGATTCGCTGGATTTTAGGATTATCTTGATTTTCCTTTCTTCCGCAGATTTTTGTTTCGCTCGTCCCTTGGTCGCTTAGTCACTCTATTTCTTTTCGCTCGGTCTCCATAATTCACCCACCGCTTTCCAGTCTATCAATTGAAATAGCAAGGCGCTTATCAAACCTATTAACACAGCCAATATTAATTTTAAAATCCAATCACTATTCAAATAATTATAAATAAAATAATTAGAAAAAATAACAAAAGTAGTAAAGCTTACAATTCGTAACAGCATTTTACCTGAGAAAGAAATTTGAAGTTTGCGATGCACAAAAATCATTTGTCCGACGGCTACAAAAAACTGCGTAAAAAGTGCTACGCCTGCTGCTCCGACTGCGAAGTAATAAGGGATGATAAAATAATTAAGCGTCACATTTAACATAAAAGCAGCTGTAAATAAGCGATTGATTTGCAATAAATTACGATTGGCTGTCAGCAATGAACCATAAATATAAATGCTACAATACGCCAAAAAACTACCCATCAGCAACGCTAATATGTCACCGGATTCAACCGTCGCCTCCGTATACAAAGCGTTCATAATATGATATCGAAAAAATATAATCGCCACCACCACCGGTATCGCCCCCGCCAGAATGAGTTGAAAACTAAATTGTAACAACGTTCCCACACCTTGCCGTTCTTTGAGCAGCCGCGCAAACATAGGTAGCAGCAGACTTGCAAATAAAAATCCGAGCATATTGGCAGCATCCAGCAGGCGATAAGCGGAGGCATACACGCCAGCTTCGGCTTGTCCATTGGGCAGCAGCCGTTCTATCAGCACCACATCGAGTCGGGAGTACGCGCTCATCACAAGTACGGTCAGCGCATAGGGAAAACTCTCTTTTAAAATCAGCTTTACTAATGCCCAATTGACGCGGAATCGAATCGGAATCAAGCGTTTATAAAAACTAAAAAAAGCGATAATGACTGTAGCCAGCAGACTACTTGTTTGCGCATACACGAACCATTCTATTCTAAAAACAGGTGCGATTTGAAATAAAACGAGGCAAATAATTATAAGCAATGACTTATCCAAAATAGAAAGCAAACTATCGGTTCGGTACATCGCTAAACCAGACACATTGGAACGCAAAAAAAGAAGTAAGGAACTGAGTAATTGATTAAACGCAAGCGGCAATAATAAGCCATAAAAATACGCTTGGTAGCCTAATAACCAGCCAATTACTAATATCAAAAAGAAATAAAAAATGCCCAATAATCCTTTCGTAACAAGCATCGGCGGAAAGTATTTTCCCAACAACTGTGGATGCTGCGAAATATGCCGATTATTAAAATATTGAATACCTAAATCATTGACAATCTGTAAGACAAGCGTAAAATTGAAGAGTGTAAAATACAAACCGTACTCCGCTTTGCCCACTTCATTTTGGATAGTCAATTCAATACCAAAAATGTAAAACGGCTTAATAAGCAGATTGACCAACAATAAAAAAAGGATATTGAGCAGAAATTCCCGATTCATTCAAGTGATTCGTGATACGCGATTCGTGAGCCGGAAAGGTAGGAAAATTCTCGATGTCGGCTATTTCCAAATATTTTTCAACGGCATGAAGTGTAACTGGTAAAATGGCATTTTCTTACACTAATCCCTACTCACCAATCACCAATCACCAATCACCAATCCCTTATTCATACCGCAGCGATTCAATCGGATCAAGCCGTGCCGCTTTCAATGCTGGATACAAGCCAGAAAGCAAGCCGACGGCCGTACAAGTTATGACAGCAATAATAACCCAAACCCAAGGAATCAAGAAAGTTCCGCCTGTGAAGTACGTCACGATATTTCCAACTAAAACGCCAAGGACGATGCCCACCAATCCGCCAATAATGGAAATCACGACTGCTTCCGTTAAAAATTGAATTAAAATATTTTGCCGCGTCGCACCAATTGCTTTTGAAATACCGATTTCCCGCGTCCGCTCTGTGACGGATACCAACATGATATTCATCAAGCCAATTGCTGCGCCTACCAGCGTAATCAAGCCAATGCCGATGGCTGCCAACCTTAAATAGAGGGTATTTTCTTGGATAACGCCAATCAAGCCATCACTTTTGGAAATTTCAAAATCGTTTTGTTGTGCCGCTCGCAGGTGCCGAGTATTTCTAAACAAACCAGTCGCTTCTGCAATGGCGTTGTCTATTTGAGTGGCATCATTTACAGCTACCAGAATATTGTAATCAGAGGTGTTACTGCCGTAGTAGCGTCTGCACGTTTGCAATGGAATAAGGATGCGCCGATCTTCACTTTGGTTCATACTGGAACCCTTCGATTTGAGAATACCCACGACGCGCAATTTAAAATTGCCGGTCGAAATAAACTGATCCATTGCTTTTTCTGGGCGGTCTTTAAAAAGTGTTTTCACCAAATCTGCACCGATTATCGTAATGTAACTGCCATTAACCGCTTCTTTGGCGGTCATATTCCGTCCCATTTCCAATTCAAATCCCTTGCCGTCCAAGTAATTCTCATCAATGCCAAAAATGGATACGTTCGGATTGGTTTTTTCATCTTTATACTTGATGCTGGCATTGCTGGTACCAGGTAGCGAAATGGAGGCTTTCGCTGCAAAATCGTATCGTTCTTTAAACGTAAGGGCTTCTTGGAAAGAGATAGGTTCTCCTTGCTTATTTTGTACGCCTCTGCGTCGTCCCCCTTCCTCTAAAGGATTGATATCGAAGGTATTAGCACCCAGCGAAGATAAATTGTTACTCAAGGAATAAATCGCACTGTCAATGGCTGTTAGAATGCCCACCAACGCCGTAATTCCCAGCGCAATAATCATCAACGTAAGCACAGCTCGCAGGATATTGGAGCGGATGGAACGCAAAGCGAGTTTTATATTTTCTGTGAGATTCATATCAAATTTTTTTGATTTGCTAAGTCTTCAAGACTTGGTAAATCTGTGCTAAACTTAATAAGAGATGATTTAAAGGTATAATTTGTTCGATAAAAAGGGGAGAAGCATAGACGGAAGGGCGTAACACCAATCTTCGATTGGTCATTGTCACATGGATGGCATCGTAGGATAAAACGCTTTTTGAATAACAGGAAATGCCAATGAGTGCACTACACCGCTTGCCGCCAACATTTCTTTGCCATACAAATGATTATCGCCGCCGCTAAAATCTGTCACTACGCCACCAGCTTCTTCCACCAAAAGCACACCTGCTGCTACATCCCAAGGATTAAGATTATATTCAAAAAAAAGATCAAATCGCCCGCAAGCTACATACGCCAAATCCGTGGCTGCCGAACCCAATCGCCGTACGCCCCGCGTATTTTGAATAAAATGATTCACCGCTTTCAAATGCGGGGACAATCTTCCAAAACTATCCACCGAAAAGCCGGTTGCTACCAATGCTTGTGCCAATTCCTGTGTTTCACTCACCCGAATCGCCCGATCGTTCAACCACGCACCACCGCCCTGCCAAGCGTAAAAACATTCGTCCCGATTGATTTCATATACTATACCAACCACCGTTTTACCTGCTTCTTGCAACGCTACACTCACCGCAAAAACCGGAATATTATACAAAAAATTAGTCGTGCCATCCAGCGGGTCAATGATCCATTGCAAGTCACTTTGTTTATTTTCTACCGTTTGTTCTTCGGTGAGAAAAGTCGCGTTTGGCATTAATTTTCCCAAACCTTCTACTAAAATGATTTCCGCTTGGCGGTCCACATAACTCACCAATTGATTCACACTTTTCTCCTCCACCGATTGTTGCTCCACTTTGCCCGCTTGTGCTCGAATGAAAGCACCAGCTTGTAGCACCACCTTCCGACTTGCTTCACATATTTCTTGGTAATTCATTCTGAATCAGCATTTTAGGTATTATAAATTTTTGAATAACGCCACGTCCCATCCTCCTATCCTCCCTTTTCCACCAACTGATACACCCCGCCCAACTGTCTTCCCTGCTCATCATAATCCAACCCATAGCCAATGACAAATTTGTTCGGAATTTCAAACCCTAAATATTCGATATCCAATGGATGTTCCAACGCTTCTGGTTTCAACAGGAGTGACGCGATGGCAATAGAAGCAGGTTCCCGTTTTTGCAATTCTTGTATAAAATAATGCAAGGTTTTGCCGGTGTCAATAATGTCTTCTACCAAAATAATATGGCGGTCTTTGATGTCCATTTTTAGCTCCATTACCAAATTAATCTTCCCGGTAGATTGCAAACCAGCGTAAGAAGAAATTCGTACAAAATCAACCTCGCAAGCCATGTTGCAAGCGCGCATCAGGTCAGCAGCAAAAATAAAAGCACCATTGAGAATGCCGATAAAGAGCGGATTTTTATCCGAATATTTCGCCGTCAGTGCTGCGCCCAATGCTTGGACACGTTCCTGAATCGCCACCGCTCCAATCATCTCTTCAAATAACAAATTGTGCGCTAAGAAGGTCATATACTGGTGTTATGGTTTCGTAGTGTTATAGTGTTAATCATTGCTGATGCTGGATCCCGTTCCGTGTTTTTATTTATTCCAACCCATATTTATCTAACAAAAATACCAACGTGGTCATCGCCGCCGTCCCAAGGTCCAATTCTCGTTTATTAATGGCGTCAAACGTGTCAATCGTAGTATGATGGTAATCAAAATAGCGTTGCGAATCCGGTTCAAACCCAAACAGGAACGCTTTTTGCGCTTTCAAAGGTCCAATATCCGCGCCAGAGCCGCCTGTTTTAAAACTCAAGCCATACGATTCTATCAAATCGGACCATTGCACTACTTTTTTAAATCGCTTTTCAAAAATGGACGCATCGCCCTCGCACGTGAAGCCGCGTGGCGTAAATCCGCCTCGGTCGGATTCAATCGCTGCCAAATGTTTCTCTTTTTTTCGCAAAGCTTCTGCTGCATAAGCGCGACCACCTGCCAAGCCATTTTCTTCGTTCATAAACAACACGCAGCGAATCGTTCGTTTTGGTTTGTAATTCAAGCGTTTCAACACTTGCAGCACATCCATAGACTGTACAGAACCCGCGCCGTCGTCATGCGCACCCTGTCCAACGTCCCAAGAATCAAGGTGTCCACCCACGACAATAATTTCGTCTGGTTTTTCGCTGCCGCGAATTTCACCAATCACATTGTAAGATAATTTATTTGGATAGCGCTCGCAAGTGGTGCGGATATACACGCGAACCGATTCCTCTTTCAGCAGTTTACTGAGCAATTCCGCATCATTCGTACTGATGGCTACGGCTGGAATGGGCGTCACCCCTTCTTCGTAATTTGTACCACCCGTATGCGGCACATCATCCAAACGTGAACTCATGGAGCGCACAATCACGCCAATCGCACCTTGTTTGGAAGCGCGAGACGGACCTACGCCACGCTGGTCTACTGCGCCACCATACGCATTAAACGTATTGATTTGCGTTTGATCGAATGCGCGATTATAAAAAACAATTTTTCCGGCAAGTGCTTCCCGACCAAGTTTTTCTACTTCGTCAAGGCTTTTCACTTCTATGACTTCTGCTACAATGCCGTCTTTGCCCGTGCCAATAGAATTCCCCAATGCCAATGCTTTTAAATCCACATCGCCCAGCTTCCTCGAACTGATGATGCGCACCTGTTCCTTTTCGCCGCGTACCCAATGTGGCACCATACAAGGTTGCAGCCACACACTATCCAATTGCATGGTGTCCAGCATTTGTCGAGTGTATTCTACCGCTGCTGCTGCCTGCGGCGAGCCTGCCAACCGAGCACCGACGCGGGTGCAGAGGAATTCTAACCAATTATAGCCGACGCTTTCTGTGAGGGCTTTATCGTATATTTTTCGGATGTACAGTGCGTCTTCGTCCGTAGTTTTTTGGCAAAAGAGCGTATTCCAGCCAAAGATGGATAAAAAGAGAAAAAGTAAAATTCGGCGCATAATCAGGTATGATTGAATCGGTAAAATTATTGGAAACAAAGCCGTTAGCGTGTGTAAAAACGCGTTTTTTTTGAATTTTTTTTTGTAAAAAATTCCTGTTGTCCAAGCCAATATTTATTCTAAAAAAGAGGGTGAAAATAAAATTTAATTCTAAGTAGAGACTTTCTATCGTTCAATAATACTATTAATGTTATAAGCTTTGTGAGAGAAGACATATTGAATTAACGATCAAATGTTGGAAACCATTGATTTTTGCAAAAAAGAATGTATTTTAGTGTAGGGATTTTAAAAAAAAACGCAATTTTTTAATGTACAAGTAATTGTATTTTTTACACAAACTATTTATATTTGTATTCTAAAGGACGCAAAAAGAAATTTTTCTAAGATATAATTTGGTTTTATTTGGTTAGGGCTGAGGTAGTGCATTTCGCGCTGCCTCTTTTTTTTGACCTTGATTCGCAGGATTTTAGGATTAATAGGATGCCCTTGTCGCTTATACCATATATCAACCTTCCAACCTTCCTCTGTCTGAATCAGAATGAGCAGAATTTTATAATTTTCACAATCGCATTCCATCATTCCAACCTTCCAAACTCCACCTCTACCCGCAGCACTCTATCCTTAGAAATCGCCGTACGCTGTTTGCTTTGAATAAAATAGCCTTTCTCCGGCAGATACGTCAATTCCTGTTGCGACCCGGCAATCATCGTTTTACCGCCGTTTTGAATAAAAACTTTGGAGACCTTTCCATTTTGAAATTCCACGTCTAATTGGCGAGTGCGCAGCTTGTCGTCTTGCGCGGTGTAGCGAATGGCGGTGAGTTGCTGGTTTTGAATGGTAGAATCCGCGCGGTACTTGTCTTTCCAGTCTATTCGATTGATGTCCGATTCTATAAAAACGGCTAATTCTTTATCAAAATCTACGTTATCAAATTGCTTTTCCTCTTGGTCGTCGTTGACCGCTACTTTTTTGTATACTTTCGGACGTGCAGTCTTCAGCCGTTGAATTTCTTGTTCAAAATAGCCTTTCACATCAAAAAAGAAAATATCGTTATTTGTTATTTGTGAGTTGGGGACTACTTCTTGGCGACAAGCCGAAAATAAGGTTACAAAAAAAACTAAAGCAAAAAATACCTTCATAATCAAATGGTCAATGGTCAATACTAAATGGTCAATGAATCAACACCTCGCCATCCATTTCGGTTGGAAGTTGCATGCCCAGCAACGTCAGAATCGTAGGCGCGATGTCTGCGAGTTTGCCATCTTTCACGGTCGCACCATCCACATGATTGCTGACGTAAATAATGGGAACTGGGTTTTTCGTGTGCGCCGTATTTGGCGTGCCGTCGTCGTTTATCATGTAATCGGAGTTGCCATGGTCAGCGATTATAATCAAATTATATTCGTGTTGTAAAGCAATTGGCACAAGGCGACTCAAGCAATTATCTACCGTTTCTGCCGCTTTCACCGCTGCTGCGAAAACGCCCGTGTGACCTACCATGTCTGTATTTGCAAAATTCAGGCAGATAAAATCTGGCTGGTTGTCCTCGATGTCTTTGATGATGGTGTCCGTAATTTCTACCGCACTCATTTCTGGCTGTAAATCATACGTTGCAACTTTTGGCGATGGAATCATGAGCCGGCGTTCGTTATCAAAAGGTGCCTCGCGCCCACCGGAAAAGAAAAAAGTAACGTGTGGATATTTCTCTGTCTCGGCAATGCGTACCTGCGTTTTACCGGCTTTCGCCAAAATCTCGCCCAGGGTGTTATTCAAATTATCTTTATCATAAAGGACGTGCATATTCTGATACGTATCGTCATAATTGGTCATTGTCACGTAGTACAAATTCAACTTTTTCATTCCAAAATCGGGAAAATCTTGCTGCGTTAGGACGGTCGTAATCTCGCGCGGTCGGTCGGTACGGAAATTAAAACACAGCACCATATCGCCTTCTTGAATGGTTGCAATTGGCGTTCCATCGGCATTGGTACAAACGATTGGTTTAATAAATTCGTCGGTTTCGTTTTTTTTATAACTATTTTGGATACTTTCTAAAATGTCGGTCGTTTTTTCGCCCTCGCCTTTGACCAATAAATCATAAGCTAATTTCACCCGTTCCCATCGTTTGTCGCGGTCCATTGCATAATACCGTCCGATAACGGAAGCTAACTTAGTGTTTTGATTTTCAATGTGTTCCGTCAATGTTTTTATAAAATTCAGTCCGCTTTTCGGATCACAATCGCGCCCATCCGTGAAGGTATGTACGTAAGAATGTGCCACGCCCTGCTCCTGTGCAATATCGCACAATGCCATCAAATGATTGATATGGGAATGCACACCGCCATCTGACACCAAGCCAATAAAATGAACCGGTTTATCATTCGCTTTTGCATGCGCCATCGCTTCTAACAAAACCGGGTTGGTATGCAACGTACGTTCTCGCACGGCTTTGTTGATACGCGCTAATTCCTGATAGACGATGCGACCCGCGCCGATATTGAGGTGACCGACTTCGGAGTTGCCCATTTGCCCGTCCGGTAAACCAACCGCTTCACTGTGCGTAATGAGTTCAGCGTTTGGATATTTTTGATAAAGGCTATCCATGAAAGGCGTGTCAGCCTGTGCGATGGCGCTTACTTCTGGTTTAGGTCCATGTCCCCAGCCGTCGAGGATGAGGAGGGCAAGTCTTTTGGTGGTCATTGTGTTTTGTTTTTAATACTCGCGTAAAAGTAGGGTATTCTAAGTAAAAAGTAGGAACGAAACTTGTTTCGTTTTTGTGATGATATTAGATGTGCCATACTTTGGAAGTGCGGCACATCTTGACGTAAACGTTAAATATTCCTTAGTTCGCCGAAAAAATGTGACTTTCGTCGAAGTCATACGTTTCATAGCCAGCAGGGAATCTTTTTGTAACAAATAGTGTTGATACAATTGGATAATTCCAACCACTTTTTAAAATAAAAGGAACCATGAACATACTCGTATTGGCAATGATTATAGCGCTTCAAATGAACGCTTCGTTGCCAGAGATTACGAAAGCTATCAGCAGCGGCGATGCCGACGCGCTGGGGCAATATTTTGACCAATCGGTAGAAGTAGCGGTACTTGACCAAGAGGATATTTACGATAAAGCAAAGGCAATCACCGTTGTAAAGCAATTTTTTGCCAAAAATGCGCCAAAATCATTTAGCCAAGTCCATCAAGGCGCATCCAAAGGAGCGGATTCTCAATATGTGATTGGGAATATGACGAGTAACGGCGGCACATTTCGGGTGTACATCTACGTGAAAATGAGTGGTGGCAAGACTTTGATACAGGAGTTACGCTTTGATAAAGAGTAAAAAGAGATTCCAGATATTTGGATGCCAGATGCCAGACTCTCGCGTCAACTTACAAGAATTTAAAATAAGAAAGGGAGTGTCTCAAAACGGAGGCATTCCCTTTTTGATTAAAATATTGTTATTTTTGAAACTGTAAAATCAAATAATATGGAAGGTATTCTTTTTTTAACGGATGATACCAATACAAAAGTGGCGGTGCAAATAGATTTAAAAGTCTACGGCGAATTGTGGGAAGAATTTTATGACCGCTTGATTATTGAAGAAAGAAAGGACGAAGAAAGTGATTCGCTGGAGTATGTGTTGGAACAATTAAAAAAAGAGGGGCTATTGGATGAATAAATATGAAATACGATTCAGAAAAAGTGCTCAAAAAGATTTGAAAATTTTGACAAAGGCTACGTTCAAGCGCGTAATCAAAAAGATTAAGAATTTAGAAGATAATCCAAAACCCCAAGGCTCCAAGAAACTTGCTGGTTATGAAAACTATTGGCGTATCTGGGTGGGAAATTATCGTATTATTTATAGTGTGCAGGATGATATTCTTTTAGTAGAAATAATAGCGGTGCGACATCGAAAAGATGCTTATGATTAAAGGAATGATGCAAAGTCAAAAAAGGGAGTGTCTCAAAACGGAGGCATTCCATTTTTGAATTGTTCTTTTTCTAAAATGCCCAATCCAAATAGCGCAAAATCATACTTCACCGGGTCTTCCGGGTCAAATCCTCTCAACGTTTCGGTCAATTCTAACACCGCTTGCCAATCACTTTTTTCGCGTTTTAGCAAACCATACCGCCGCGCGACTCGGTCTACATGTACATCCAGTGGTATGAGCAATTGCGAGGGCTTTATCTGATTCCAGATTCCAAAGTCTACTCCATTCGCATCTTTGCGTACCATCCAACGGAGGAACATATTCAGGCGCTTGCAGGTGGATTTTCGCTCTGGCGTGGCGATGTGTTTTCGAGTGCGTATGGGCGCATCGGGCAGAGAAAAAAACAAGTGGTGAAAGGCTGAAAGAGCAGATTCAATCGTACTTGTTGGTAGCGGGTATTGGGTATTTGGTATTTGGATTTTCCCTTCTTGCGTTGACGTAGGATTAAAGAGTATAAATGCGTTTTCTAAAGAAGAATGTTGTCGGTAGTAGTTTTGAAAAAATGCTAAAAAATATAAAGTATCCGTTGCTTGAAAGGTGCGGTGTTTAAAAGAAAGAAACTTTTGGCGGTCTGATTCGGTGTGGTTGATTATAAAATCGTGTGGTGCGCCATCCATGAGTTCTACCAGCCGGTTGGCACTGTTGATAATGGTTTTGCGTTGCCCCCAGGCGAGCATGGCTGCCCAAAAGCCCATAATTTCAATATCTTGTTTTTTAGAGAAGCGATGCGGAATGCTGATGGGGTCGGTTTCAATGAAAGCCCCACAGTTATATCGCGCTACACATTCGTCCAAAAATGCTTGTATGTCGGACGGCATTCTAATTTATTTAAATAGGACTAAAAAAACACATTAACTTAACGATGCCTTTACAAGAAGTTTAAATTAAACCGTTTTCTTTGACACAACTGTAACCTATGATTGCAACACTCGCATATACGCTGCTGCTGGCGGCTATCTATCTGGGAAAAGTGGCTTATGATAACGCAGAGCAATGACTTGATTGATAGAATGGAAAATATTAGAAAATATAAAATTCTAATCCATTCCATTGAAACTTCGTCATTTCAAAAACCGAATCACCTTCCACAACCATTACGTCAAGCTACTTTGTGGCTTTTCGTACATTTTTAATTTGAGCAAGCCCATTTTTTGTAAAGAATGATTGAACGACACCCGTAGAACGCCCAGCCCATACTTCATACTCCTGCTAAAATTAATCGAGGACGCTTCCTCAAAATATTTGGTCGGACAAGTCACTTCTGCAATGTGAAATCCGGCAAAAATAATCTGCGACAACATTTCATTGTCAAATACAAAATCATCCGAATTCTGGTTGAAATTGATTCCTTCCAGCACCTCCCGACTAAAAGCGCGATAGCCCGTGTGATATTCCGAAAGTTTATAATTCACCAGCAAATTTTGCGAAAACGTGAGGAAACGATTGGAAATATATTTGTACATCGGCATCCCGCCCGCGAGTGCGCCTCTGCCCAATATGCGCGATCCCAGCACCACCGGATACAAATCTTCGCCAATGATATTCACCATGCTGGGAATCAACTTCGGCGTGTACTGATAATCAGGGTGTAACATAATGATAATATCTCCACCCAGCGCTAATGCCTTGTTGTACAACGTTTTCTGATTGCCGCCGTAGCCCTTATTTTGCTCATGCACCAGCACGTGCCGGATGCCAATACGCCGCGCGAGTTCAGCCGTATTATCCCGACTGGCATCATCGCAAAGAATCACGTCATCCACCAATCCCATCGGGATTTCCGCGTAGGTTTTTTCGAGGGTAAGCGCTGCGTTGTAAGCCGGCAGCACGACAATTACTTTTTTGTCTTTGTACATATTTCTCTCCTTAGATGTCAGATACCAGATGTCAGATGCCAGACTTTTTGGCAAGAGGCGATTCTGAAATAGCGGCGCTAAGATAAGCAATGGAAGATAGGAGGATGGGAAGGTGGGCGGATTTTATTTTGCCTCCTATCCTCCTATCTTCCCATCCTCCCACTCGAACGTGTCTATCATCTTCTGAATATCCGCTTTTACAAACTCATATACCGGTGCCATCGAATCAGGATTTACGGTGGTATTAAAATACAAGGCGCAGCGCAAGAAATGATTCGTACTATCCGTGAGATAAAATTGCATGGGCGAAGCCGCCGGTCCGTCAAGGATAAACGCATAACCGCTCACTTGATTTGGTTTTCGAATACGCATTTCTTCTATGTAATTTGCTTTTTTATTGTGCCAATCCACCATATCCATCGCGTCTTTTTTCAATTGTGCCAGTGTTTTGGAAGGCGTAATGGCGTAATAACTGCAATAAATCCGACTATCAAATTCCGGGATGTAAATGTCGAACCAGCAAGGGTCCGTCGGTTTTTCATTTAAAGGATTGGTGTCTTGCTGAATCTGGGCGTATGTTGGATATTCAAATGTAAACGGGCAATAATTTTTATCAAATGACTGATAGGTTTTTTCGGGGTAGGACACACGCGGGTAGGCACGGGGCTTGGGCGAGGAAGGGATTTCGCTGCAAGCGGTGGACAGTAGGCAGTAGGCAGTGAGCAGTAGGCAGTAGGCAGTTGTAGTTTTCAAGATGTTTGCTTTTTAAACTAAACGCATTTAAAATGAGAAATGGTCTGATAATTCTACAATTATCAGACCATTCCAATATCCAATTTGACAAAGGCAAAAAATATCTTAATATCCCAACTTATACCGTCATAATATCTTTCTCCTTTGCTTCTATCAGTTGGTCAATTTTTGCAATGTGTTTATCTGTCAGGTTTTGTACTTCCGCTTCTTTTGCTTTGCCCATATCTTCTGCGTAGCCATTTTTCACGGCTTTTTTAATATGCTCCATCGCATCGCGGCGACCATTGCGGATACTAACTTTTGCGTCTTCGCCGAGGGCTTTTGCTCGTTTGCCCATGTCTTTGCGACGTTCTTCGGTGAGTGGCGGGATAGCAAGGCGTACGACTTCTCCATCATTTTGTGGCGTGATGCCCAAGTTTGCTTCAAAAATCGCTTTTTCAATCGGTCCTAAGGTAGATTTTTCCCAAGGCTGAATGACCAGCGTGCGAGCGTCCGAAGTAGTGATAGCAGCGACTTGCGTAATTGGTGTTGGCGTACCATAATAGGCCACCATTAATCCTTCCAGCATAGAAGGTGAAGCCTTACCGGCTCGTACTTTGGTGAGTTCTTTTTGCAAATGGTCAATGGCTTGTTCCATCAATTCTTTGGCGTGCGTCACGTGCGCATTTATTTCTTCCGGTAACATAATTCAATCAATTTAGACTTTAAAATATGCTGCAAAGTTAGCAATTCCTTATGAAATGAAAAAGAAAGCTACCACGCAGGCATTTGAAAAAAAATAAAAATGTGATTGGCAATGTCATATCACCAATCACATTTAACGGTTTAAGCATTTATTAATCATTATTGACTCGAAGCAACAAATAAATCAAGGTTACGAGTGAAGAAAGCGCTGCGACTACATACGTCATGGCTGCCCACCAGAGCGCGTCTTTGGCACCGGCATATTCCTGCCCTTGTGCCACGCCACTTTGGTCGAGCCAAACTAAGGCACGACGACTGGCATCAAATTCTACTGGCAAAGTGATTAAACTAAATAAAGTTGTAATAGCAAATGCAATAATTGTAATAATCAAGAGCGTCCCATTCGTACTTACGCCAAATGCACCGATCGCAAAAAGCAATAAATACTGCTGCAAATTAGCCGCAATACTTACCACTGGTACAAGCGCAGAGCGCAGTTTCAGCATCGCATAAGCCGTCGCGTGTTGTACTGCGTGTCCGCATTCGTGCGCCGCCACAGCCGCTGCTGATACATTCCGACCATTATATACATCAGGGCTTAGATTGACCGTTTTATTAGCTGGGTTGTAATGGTCGCTCAAAAATCCTTGTCCTTCTGTGATCCGTACATCACTGATGCCGTAGTGCCGCAGCATCGCTTCTGCTACTTCTGCACCGCTCATGCCATTGCGCAAGCTTACTTTGCTATAATGGTTAAATTTGCTGCGTAGTCTCGTACTAACGATCATACCGACCACCGCAAAAATGCCTAAAATTATGAAATATCCGAACATATTAAATTGCTTGTTTTATTTTTAAAATAACGCTTAAAATGGCAGTTCTATTACCATTTTTATCACTCTTTATAAACCAACAATCCGCTTGCTAAGTTCAGTCTGCTCGACCAATTAAGGCTTTCTTAAGACAAAATATCAAAACCAGTATACGGTCGCAGCGCCGCTGGGATAACAATACCTTCCAGTGTCTGATGATTTTCTAATAATGCTGCTACAATCCGCGCCAATGCTAAGGCACTGCCATTCAGCGTGTGGGCAAGTTGCGTTTTTTTATCGGCGTCGCGGTAACGCAATTTTAAGCGATTGGTCTGAAAAGTTTCAAAATTAGACACCGAACTCACTTCCAACCAACGCTGCTGCGCCGCAGAATACACTTCAAAATCAAAAGTAAGTGCAGAAGCAAAACCCATATCGCCACCACACAACCGCAAAATACGATACGGTAATTCTAATTTATCTAATAAACCAGCTACGTGATTTAACATTTCCATCAACGCATCATAAGATTTATTAGGATGTTGAATTTGTACAATTTCTACTTTATCAAACTGGTGCACGCGATTCAAACCTCGCACGTGTGCGCCATACGAGCCTGCCTCCCGCCGAAAACAAGGCGTATAACCCGTCAATTTAATCGGAAAATCTTTCTCTTCTACAATTACATCTCTGTAAATATTCGTCAGTGGCACTTCGGCAGTTGGAATCAGATATAAATTATCACGTTCTACATAATACATTTGTGCCTCTTTATCAGGGAGTTGTCCAGTGCCACGCGCTGAATCTTCATTTACCATTAAAGGGGGTTGTATCTCTTCGTAACCGGCATTCGTCGCTGCATCCAAAAAAAAGCTAATTAGTGCGCGTTGTAATTTTGCGCCCTTGCCGCGATACACCGGAAAACCAGCACCCGTAAGTTTGGTTCCTAATTCTAAGTCAAAAACCGTATACTTAGCAGATAATTCCCAGTGTGGAAGGGCATTTGCACCTAAATCAGGCAGCGGTTTTTCCCAAGCCTTATACACTTCATTCTCCTCGGGCGTTTTCCCAAAAGGGACAGACGTATGCGGAATATTTGGAATGCGATATAAGATAGTTTCTAACTGCGATTGTGCAGCACTCATGCGATTTTCAAAAACGGTTGCTTGTTCTTTTAAAAGAGTGACCCGCTCTTTTTGCTGTTCGGCTTCTGCTCGCTTGCCTTGCTTCATCAGGTCGCCTATTTCTTTGGACAAAGTATTTCGTTCTGCTAAAATGGTGTCTAATTCAACCTGCGTGGTGCGCCGCGTGTCATCCAGTTGTAAAACGTCGTCCACCAAACGAAGGTCTTCGGCTGAAAAATTGCGTTTTTTCAAACCTTCTATCACTCTTTCTTTGTTATTTCTAATAAAATTGACTTGGAGCATAATTCAAGACGTATTAAAGTTTTTAACTAAAGCTTTCCAACAAACACACTACCAAATTCGTTCGTATGGAATAGAAAGTAATTATAAAAAGATAAATAGAGCGGCAAGCGGAATAAATGAGCGCGCAATTGGTTGAATTGTAGGTTGTTTTAAAAATTCATCAAAAAGCGTTGCGAAGATAATAACCTGCACAGAGATCCCAAGAAGGGAAGCCGCCAAAATAAAAGATTTGTATCATTGAACTTTATTAAAAATTTTTAGTTGTATTTTTTGCGAAGATACTATTGAAAACCAAAAATTTCATGTATTTTTGCAGGAGCAAGAACGCAAAGGCACACCACCATACATCAGCATTCCGTTTAAGTTTGATTTGATTAGGGTGATAGAATCTCAATTCCTACTTTATTCCCATTAATGACGAGCACTCGGAAAGACTTTTTCTGGGAAAATGAGGTTGGCTGAATCGTATACAATTCGTTTACTAAAGCACCAAGAGTATAATAGGACACAATCCCCACATACTTGAATCCGCTATTTTAGTAGTAACTAATTTAGTAATGGTCAAAAAATAACTTTTCGATTACAAACTCGAAACGTAACACTACGTTGCACTTTTACATTTTGACTTTTACTTGACTACATCTTTATTTAACCATTCCAACAATTAACAACAACACCTTATCGTATGTACGATATTTTGCAATTGAATGACATGCTTGTACCGGAGTTGCGGGACATTGCCGACCGAATCGGCGTCAGTGGATATAAGCGATTGAACAAGCAAGAATTAATTTATCAAATTCTCGACCAGCAGGCGGTCAATACCGGCACGACTACTGCCGTGTTGGAGGAAGATGACGACGACGACGATGACTCGTTCATCCCCAACCTGAGCGACGATGATGATACTTACATCCCACCTATCAGCGTAAGAAATGAGGTGGATGAAGCCCCCGTGCGCTATCGGGAAGAAAATGGTGCCCCCACCGAAGAAAATTTTGAAGAAGAGGAAGACCGCCCCAAGCGTACGCGCAAACGAGTCATCAAGGACGAACAGCCGGCTGCACCAGTACCAGCTTTGCGCATGCGCCGCCCGGAACCTTCTTACAACAAAGAATTTGAGGAAGAGGAACCACCCGCTCCAGAACCACCCGTTCGTTTGCGTCGTCCAGCCCCTTCTTATAATGATAATGAAGAATTTCAAGAAGAATCGGCAGAGCAACTGCCGACAGAAGCCGAGAAGCCTGTAGAGCGAGAACGGACACGAGAGCGAGACCGCGATGTTGAACGAGATAACCGAGACAGAGAACGACCAGAGCGCCCCGAACGACCAGAGCGGATACGCGCCGTACCCAACCCAGATGAATTTGACATCGAACTCGATGGCATTATAGAAGGAGAAGGGATTTTGGAAATGATGCCCGACGGCTATGGTTTCTTGCGTTCTTCCGATTATAATTACCTCACTTCGCCGGATGATATTTATGTGTCGCCTTCTCAAATCAAATTATTTGGTTTGCGCACCGGCGATACCGTGCGAGGCGCGATTCGTCCGCCGAAAGAAGGAGAGAAATATTTTGCGCTGCTGCGTGTTTCCAAAATTAATGGCTTAGACCCACAAGATATTCGAGACCGCGTACCGTTTGATTATCTCACGCCTTTATTTCCAACTGAAAAATTTGGATTGACGACTTCTCCGACCGGACGCGATTTTGGCACGCGAATGATTGACTTATTTACACCGATTGGTAAAGGACAGCGCGGTTTGATTGTAGCACAACCAAAAACAGGTAAAACTTTCCTGTTGAAAGACGTGGCAAACGCCATCGCCAAAAATCACCCAGAATGTTACCTCATTGTGTTACTGGTGGACGAACGCCCGGAGGAAGTCACTGACATGAAACGCAATGTAAAAGCAGAAGTAGTCGCCTCCACTTTTGACGAACCTGCGGATAACCACGTGCGCGTAGCCGGTATTGTTTTAGAAAAAGCGAAGCGTTTAGTAGAATGCGGGCATGATGTAGTAATTCTTCTGGATTCTATTACACGTTTGGCACGAGCTTATAATACTGTCGCACCTGCAAGTGGCAAAGTACTTTCGGGTGGTGTGGAAGCAAATGCTTTGCACAAACCAAAGAAATTCTTTGGTGCAGCTCGAAATGTAGAACATGGCGGCTCGTTGACGATTTTGGCAACGGCGCTGATTGATACTGGCTCGAAAATGGACCAAGTTATCTTTGAAGAATTCAAGGGTACGGGTAACATGGAATTGCAACTCGACCGCACGCTGGCGAACAAACGCATGTATCCATCCATAGACCTGACGCGCTCCAGCACCCGCCGCGACGACTTACTGTTAGACAAAGATACCTTGCAACGAATGTTCATTCTACGAAATCACCTTTCGGATATGAAGCCCGATGAGGCAATGGAATTCTTGCTGAAACAAATGCAGCACACGAGCGGAAACGAAGAGTTTTTAGCTTCGATGAATGGGTAATATTAAGATATGCCGCACTTTCAAAGTGTGGCATATCTTTTAAGAATATTTTGAAAAAATAAATGTGCCGTCCCGCCAAAATAGCGGGATGGCACATTTTGTATAAAAGAGGGATTCGATTTAACAACCTAACCCCTCTTTCCATTTTAATAACTTAACTTAACTTAACATACTGCCTACTGCACACTGCATATTGTATTTACGGCGTCACTACAAACCACAAATCACCTGCGCCTGTAAAGCCATTCCCTTCCGCCTTGCCGCGCGTATTTTCATCTCGAGCGAAGTAGTAAAGCGGGTTTCCTTTGTAAGTAGCTTGCAAACGGGTCGTGCCGTTCGGTCCGTCCGTGCGCGTGATGGAACCAAAATCACTTTTATTGAAAGAAGAAGGCACCACTAAGTTTTCACGGTAGTAAACGGGCCATGCGTTGATGCAGCCGCCAACGCAATTCGTAGCGAGTGTCGTCGGGTTTTTCTGGTCTTTTGCAAAAATATACAGCGTCAATCCTTTCTCATCCACCAAGAATTTTTGAGCGGTGGTTTCCTGCGTACTTTTATTCAGCAGACTTGCATTGCCCATCAGAGCGGAGTAATTTTTGCCTACAAACCACACATTATTGACGTTTTCGCCTTTCGTCTCGCCCGCCAATTCTGGCGTATTTACACCGTTGACTGCTGGAGCGTAGTAGTAGAGGGGCCAGCCCTTATAAGTCGTCTGCGGTTTATCAGCAGCGGTATTAATCGTGCCAAAATCAGCTAAATCCAAGCCTTCGCCGAGTTGGGCTTGCGTCAAATTCTGTTGGTAAAAAATGGGCCACACAGCAGCGCAACCACCAGCACAGTTGTTGGTTCCAGCTACGTCTCTGGTAAAAACGTACAACGTGCGTCCGGTAGAATCCGTCAGATAGCTGCCGAGTGTTGGGCTGGTGGTCAACTTGATTTTAGCGGTCACGGGAGGCACCACGTCCTCAATGCCATCACAGCGAACGGTTATAATTGCAATGGTAAATAATAGAACAGATAGTAAATAGAAATTAAACAATGATTTAAAAGACACATTTTGGAAAGTTTTCATAAAATATCGTTTAATGGTTTAAAAAAAAATTGTGAAAGCAAAGCAGTGGCTATGCTCGCTTGGAGCATACTTTATTGGAAACCTATAAGATTTCGCAAACCTTATAAGTTTTTAAAAATGACGACGTAATGAAAAGGAAAGTCCGTTAGAATACAATTGTAATTTGCCATGCCCTAAGCCTTGCAATGGAACCTGCATATATAAATCCGCTTGCACACTCATGCGCTGCGAGAGCTTGAATTCCGAGCCAATACCGAGTTGCGCCACACCGAGCCAGTGTGTAATGGTTTCTTTACTTTTCCATTTATAAATAAAACTTGGGTCGTGCCGCTCATATTTATATTTATACCCTTCTTGCAGCATCCACCAAGTGGACACGCCTGTGTTGGCGACCAAATTCCAGCGCTGTCTTTGTAATAGTTCAGTCCGTAAACCCAACGTCGCTTCTATCATCTCGCAATTTCCAATCGTTTGAATCGGCGCTACGTCATTGGGCCAGCCGCCGGGACGAGTGTACTCGCCTTTACCAGCTACATAATTTTTCTTCGCATACAAGCCTTGCGCACTCACCGAAAAGCGATTTGCAAAACGATATTCTGTCAATAATCCAAAGCTATAGCCATTACGAGCATCATCATTGAATCCGACTGACACCGTTTCTGGTGCGAATAACAAGCCTACTGTTAAGCGATTTTGTTGTAATGGATTTGATTTTATTACATCGGTAGAATCATTTAGTGGCTGAGGTATAACAATTGTTTCATTTGGCTTTTTGAATGTTAAGGTTGATAATTCTAAGGCAGCAATCGCTTCTGTATTATAAAATGTAAAATTATTGGATGATTTTGATAAATTATTATGTACGGAATCAATTATTTCTACATTGTTTTTTACTTGTTCTTTTTCTAAAACAATTTTATTCGAATTTATTTGTGATTCATTCACCTGCTTATCAATGCGATAAACGGTGGAACGCTCTTCGCGCTGCGATTTTGTATTATTATTTTGAAATTTGTTTCTCAATAAGTTTTCATTATTAATTTTTTCACTCTTTAATTTTTTATTTTCTAATTTTTCCTTATTAATTGAAGCCAATTCATTTTCAGGACAAAATTCTTCGCCCGCTTTCGGCACTTCTACCACCGGCATATTTGGTTTTGTAACATTCGGCTTTGATTCTAATATTATAAATTTTTGCCAAAAGAGCCACGCCGATACCAGCACGACCAGCGCCAATCCACCCCAGCGAAGCCAATAAAACAGCACTCTTCTGCGCCGCGCTCGGTTCAGTTTCTTTTCCATCCGCTCCCATGCAATCGGGTTGAATTCGATGTCGAACTCTTCCGTCGCCCGCTGGAATACATCTTTTATAAAATCCTTATCAGCCATGCGCTGCTTTTATTATATTGTTATATTGCTGTATTGTTATATTGTCAACATCTAAAGTCTGGCATCTGGCATCTTTCAATCTGGCATCTAATGTTGCAACTGCTCTATTAATAACTGCCTTAATTTCTCCCTTGCCTTTGCCAGATTCGACTTAGAAGTACCCACCGAAATGCCCAGCGTAGCCGCAATTTCCTCATGCGTGTAGCCATCAATGGCGTGCATATTGAACACCGTGCGATACGCCAGCGACAAGGAGCGCACCATTTTCATCAACTCTTCAAAGCCGATGCGGGCAAGCACGTCCTCCGGGCTGGGTAGGTCAAAATCTGCTTCCATGAGTTGGGTTAATTTAAAACGTTGCTTTTTTTTCACATAATTAATCGCCGTATTTATCAAAATACGCCGAAACCACGGCTTGAAAGCTAAAGCATTATCATATTTATTTAAATTCATAAAAACTTTCAGAAAAGCATCATTCGTTATTTCAATCGCTTCATCCTCATGGTCGGCATAGCGCAGCGCGACGGACATGGCGTACCGATAAAATTGCCGGTACAGTTCTTTCTGCGCGAGGCGGTCCTGCTTGCGGCAGGCGTTGAGCAGTTGATCCAAATCCGTTCCGTTCATGCTGGTGCTTCTAAATGATTGCGATGTAACATTCCACTATACAGAGCTTTAGACGAAAGGGTTGCCTTGTGTTTCAAAGATTTAGTAAATCTTTAAGATTTGCTAAATTTTACACTATTTAAAATGCTGAAATACAATGCTTTATATTGAAAATATCAATTACACGAAGTTTGGTTATTATAACTATCAAATAAAAAACTATCCAAGATAACACACGTTCTCATTAAAATATCTTTCCTTATGAAAATTCAATTACTCACAATCGCGCTTCTTTCTTTCGCCGCTTTCGCAACTGCGCAAACGCCCACCGCGCCCGAAATCCTCACCAAAAGTATCCAATATCACGACCCACAAGGCAATTGGGGTAAACAAATGTTGGTGCTGAATGTAGAAGAAAGCCGTCCAAAAGGCACGCCACGTATGGCAAATTTAGAAATAGATTTACGAAATGATGGCTTTAAAATGACCCAACAACGCGGCGAGGACAAAATAGAGCGAATGATAAAAAGCGGCGAATGCAGTTTTCTAATCAATGGCAGCGCCAATATTCCAGCCGATACGATGCAGAAAATGGGACTGACTTGCGAGCGCACCTTGAGTACGCGCAATTATTACACTTACCTCTGGGGCTTGCCGATGAAATTGAAAGACCCCGGTATGATTTTAAATGATTCTGTACAAACGGTGGATTTTTTTGGAAAACAGGCGCATCAAATCAAAGTCACGTATGACGAAAAAGTAGGGAATGATGTGTGGTTTTTTTATTTCAATCCAGAAAATTACGCTTTAATTGGGTACAAATTTCACCATGATGAAGCTAAAAAAGACGGCGAATATATTACATTGGAAGGTGAAGAAATGGTGAATGGCATGAAATTGCCGAAAGTGCGAAAATGGTATTGGAATCAAAGTAAGGAATTTATTGGGACGGATCTGTTGGTGAGTGGGAAGTAACTTTATGTAGCTAAAAAATTAGGAATTTAAACTGCTCACACATATTTTTATATAAAAAGTATGTATGGCTACTAATCTTAATATTGATTTGAAGTTGTTAGAAATGGCTTTAGAAATAGGTGGTTTCAAAACCAAAAGAGAAACAGTTAATCAAGCATTGCAAGAATTTATTTTACGGCGTCGCCAGCAAAAAATTAAAAATTTGTTTGGCACAATTGTCTATGAGCAAGATTATGATTATAAAGAAATGCGCAATCGCTGATGATTTTTTTTGAATTAACCCAAAATATAAAGATTTATTAACACGAGCTTTGCAGCACTCTCGCCTTCGCAAGTCGAATGATATGTTCTAATATCAGAAAGTAATCTAATTCATTTTTTCTTCTAAGTAATCGAGCATATTTAAATTATAAAATAAATTTAAATTTCTGGTTGTCAACGTTTTAAAGGACTGCCAACTGCCAACTTTAAACTGCCTACTTACTTAAATGAATAGCATGAATGAAGCGAATCGAATCCCGAATTCAATTAAAAAAAATTAAAAATTATGCGTGAAAAGGAATTGTCAGCAGAACAACGTGCAGCACTACTCCACACCTTAAAAACCCGATTTGAGAAAAATAGAAACCGCCATAAAGGTCTCGAATGGGCTACCATACAATCCCGTCTTTGCGGGATGGAAGCGAATGCGGAGAAACTGTGGTCGCTCCATGAAATGGAAAGAACGGGCGGTGAACCGGATGTAGTAGGTCAGGATGAAAAGACGGGCGAATATCTATTTTATGATTGTGCAGCGGAAAGTCCCAAAGACCGCAGAAGTCTTTGTTATGACCGCGAAGCACTGGAGTCAAGGAAAGCAAATAAACCAAAAGATAGTGCCATTGATATGGCGGCTGTCCTGGGCATTGAGCTTTTAACGGAAGAAGAATATCGAGCGCTACAGGAACTTGGAGATTTCGATACGAAAACGTCGAGCTGGATAAAAACACCTGTGGAGATTAGAAAACTCGGGGGTGCCATCTTTGGTGATTACCGCTTCGGCAGAGTCTTTGTGTATCACAACGGCGCAGATTCTTATTATGGTGCCAGAGGGTTTCGGGGCTCGCTTAGGGTCTGAATATTGCATAGACAGCGAAGTGGGGTTCTCCTTGTTACACGTTTCAGAAAAGTAATATCATTATAATAATTGGATACGATAGAATAATGTGGTACGTATTTTGTATTATTGGAATGATATTTTTTACTTTATCGAAGTACGCATTTTGTCTTTTTGTGTCACATAGGTTACTTTTTTTATATTCTTAAAATGCTTATTACAATTTTTTGAAATAAAATTTAATACTTACTTTAACCCTTGATACTTTTGACTTATTTTCGGGGGTACGTTCAAAAAGTACGTACATTAACCCGTTAGCGGTCATTGTAGAACGATACTCATCTTAAAATCGACAAATAAAAATGATAGAAACAGAACGACTTATTTTAAAACCACTAACCTACGACCAACTCGTAAAATATATTAAGGCTGACAATTCTTTGGAAATTGAATTAAAACTAAATGAAACATCAAGGACTATTTCTCCTGAACTTAAAGAAGCCTTTGAACAAACGATTTTACCGAACATAGCAGACACGACCAAAGACTATTTATACTCCACTCTTTGGACTGCAATTTCAAAAGATGCTAACAAAATGGTTGGCGACATTTGTATTGTAGGAGAACCCAATTCAAGCGGAGAAATTGAAATTGGTTATGGCACTTATGACGAATTTCAGAAAAAAGGGTTTATGACAGAAGCCGTTGGTGGAATGATAACTTGGGCAAAAACGCAACCCAAAGTATTTTCAATAATTGCTTCTACTGAGAAAGAAAATATCGGGTCTTTTACAATTTTACTGAAAAATAATTTTATTAAAATTGGGGAGACTTAAACATTGTAAGAAAATTTAACGAAATGATGAATAAAAGTATAAGAGCAAAAATAATAGAAATTTGTACTGAAAAAATAAAACAAAAAGGTCTAAATGTGGGCTTGTCTTTTTATGCATTTTTTGAAAATAAGAATCATAATCCAGAATTACTTATGGAAGTAGCAACATGGTGGATCATGGAGAATAAGTTAGATCATTTTGAAAAGGCGACGAAAATAAAGAGAATGGTTGAAGAATCGAAGTAAAACTTAAATAACAAACGGTACTATTTTTGAATCAATGCAAGACAAAGAAATAGAAACTTTCTGCCCGACCAGCCGACAAGATTGGAGACAATGGTTACAAGAAAATCATGGTTCAAAACAATCTGTTTGGCTTGTTTATTATAAAAAGAAATCTAGTATACCATCCATCTCTTGGAGCGAAGCAGTGGATGAAGCACTTTGTTTTGGTTGGATTGATAGCACAGCAAGACCGATTGACGATGAGAAATATATGCAATTTTTCTGCAAACGAAAACCAAATAGTGTTTGGTCAAAGATAAACAAAGAAAAAATCAAACGACTAATTGACGCAGAACTCATCACAGAAGCGGGTTTTGAAAGCATTGAAATTGCTAAACAAAATGGTTCATGGAATATTTTAGACGAGGTAGAAGAATTGATAATACCCGAAGATTTGGAAAAAGAATTTGAAACCAAGCCCGGCTCAAAAGACTTCTTTTTAAGTTTAAGCAAATCGGTAAGAAAAGCAATTTTGCAATGGCTCGTTCTTGCCAAACAACCAGCAACCAGACAAAAAAGAATATACGAAATAGTAGAATTGGCAAGTCAAAAGCTGAAACCCAAACAATTTAGATAAAAAAATTCAACCCAACAAAATAATAGGACAGGGCATCTTTTCTTTTATTTGGGACTTCTATTGCTCCTGCTTAACTTGCATTTTGCTTCACTTCAACTTTTATCCATTCAAACTAACAGCTAAAATCAAAACGCGATGAGTTTACCAAACCTGAGTGGGCATTTCGTTTACAGAAGCCTACACAACAACACATTGATTGGAGAGAACTTGCTTAAATTAAAATTTTGAAAGGGTCTAATGACCATCAAACAAGGAGCCTCTGGCAACATCACTGGTGTCTTTGACAGAAGCATTTCATGTAAAGATGACCAGCAAAGGAATTCCAGAGACCGCCACCGAGGGCTGGATTTACGATTATGAGGGTTATGTAACGCCAAAATGGACCAACGGAATGAATCAACTGCAAACCAGTACCGGTTCTGTAATTAGAACGGTGGACTACGGGACGGCAAAAGCTGGATTAACAGCAACCTTTTATCTGGTTAAAAAAGATTGAGCCAAGGCAAAAAATGTGACAATAAGTGTGCTGGAGTGTTTAATAAATCTTCCGAGCCTTTTTCGAAAGACTCGGAAGGAACGGAAATTCAAATCCCCTACCCCAGCACCTGCTTATCTGCAAGGAAAGGCTGGTTGTAGAATCGTTTGCCCGTCGCCCGGTACAGGGCATTAGCGAGTGCCCCGATAATGGGCGGGTTCAGTGGTTCGCCGAGACCGGTTGGGTCTATCTCGTTTTTCACAAAATGCACTTCGATGGACTTCGGTGCCTCGCTGTGGCGAATGAGGCGGTACTTGTCAAAATTGCTTTGCTCCGGTACACCGTCTTTGAAGGTCATAGCACTGTATAGTCCGTGTCCGATGCCATCTATGATGCCGCCCTCTGCGAGATTAGTAGCGGCGATGGGATTCACTACGATACCGCAGTCAACGGCGCAGTGGACTTTTTGTATTACGGGTTTGTCGTCCTTTAGCACGATGTCCACCACTTGCGCCACGTAGGAATTGTGGCAGAAGTAGGCAGAAACGCCTCGATGAACGCCTGACTGGTCTTTGCCCCAGCCCGATTTTTCTTTTATCAACTCCAACACCCCAGCATAGCGAGCCGGTTCGTAGTCATTCTCCTTACCAACTGGATTGTTTTTGGCACGATTTAAAAGCTCCAAACGGAACTCGATGGGATCTTTTCCTATCGTCTCCGCGACTTCGTCGAGAAAAGATTGCTCTGCTCCAGCAATAAAATTTGACCCTGGCGCCCGGAATGCCCCGACGGAAATATTGGATTCTAGTGTCCATTCCTCGGCGAGGTAGTTGTCCAATGCACCTGCTGGAAAGCGATTCGCAGCAAGCGAGCTTTCCGGGATGCCGCCCGACCGCACGTGAAAGGCAACGAGCTTTTTATTTGCATCCAACGCAGCTCGATAGGTGATATGGTAAGCCGGACGATAATTTCCGAAGGTCATGTCGTCTTCCCGGCTGTAAATCAGCTTGATGGGCGCATTCATTTTTTGGGAGATGACCGCTGCCTCTACTACGAAATGCCCATAGAGTCGTCGTCCGAATCCACCGCCTTGACGGGTCATCTGGATGTCAACCTTTTCCAGCGGAAGTCCAAGTCGGGCAGCCACGCTTTTTTCCATGAACTCCGGTGTCTGGATGGGACCTACGAGTTCTGCTTTATCTGCTGTAACGTGGGCGAAAAAGTTCATCGGCTCCATGGTATTGTGGGCGAGGAAGGGGGCGGTATAAGTGCGCTCGATGACCTGCGCTGCATTTTTAAAAGCCGCTTCTGGATTGCCATCCTTGCGGACTTCCTTTGCAAGCTTAGCGCCCAGTTCCGCCATTTTTGTCGAATGAACGCTAGTGTTTTCAAGTCCAGAAGGGGTCGTTACAGTCATTTTTGTACCAAAAACATTCACATCAACCGTAGATTCTGGTATTAGCTCCCATTCAACTTTCAATGCCTTTTTGGCGTTCATCACTTCCCAAGTCGTGTTACCGACTACGACGACCAATTCATTGAAGGCGATCGTATCGCACCACTGTTTTTCGTAGCCCTTATTGTAGCTGTTGATCGTAAAAACGTCTTTGATACCCGGCATAGCCCTTGCCGCTGAGTCATCCACTGATTTCAATTTCAAGCCAAAAGCAGGCGGATGTGCCATCATGGCGATGAGCATCCCCTCGCGGCGGTAGTCCAGCCCAAAGAGCGGTTGACCCGTCACGATTTTTAGCCCATCTACGTTCTTACGGGACGTGCCGATGATTTTGAAGTCCTTCAACTCTTTTAATTGTACCTCTTTCGGTACGGGAATTTTAGCGGCAGCGGATGCCATTTCGCCGTAGCCCGCTAACTTACCGCTTTTTTTGTGGTGTAAAATACCTGCCTCGGTAGTAATTTCTGCTACCGGTACCTGCCACGCTTGGGCTGCCGCTTCGCGCAGCATCTGCCGTGCGGATGCACCCGCCATGCGTAGTGGCTGCCAACCCTGCCGGATAGACTGGCTGCCCCCTGCAATTTGTCCGCTAAACAGCAGGGTATTGAGCGGAGCTTGTTCAACGATGACGTTTTTCCAGTCTGCGTCGAGTTCTTCTGCCACAATCATGGGCATGGAGGTCTTTACGTTCTGCCCGATTTCGGGGTTTGGAGACATTATTGTGACGATGCCATTTTCGCCAATTTTCAAATAGCCGTTGATATTAAACCATTCCTTTGGCATGGTCAGCAGTGCTTCCGGTTTGGATTGGCACGAAGCCAACCAACTGAAGCCCAGCACCATGCCGCCGCCAGCGAGGACACTGGTTTTCAAAAAGGAACGCCTGCCGTAGGAGGTTTGTATGAGAGTCATGTTGATGATTGTTAGATTGTTAAAATTGTTATATTGTCAGGATTGTTGAATTGTTGTTGAGGTGCGGGAAAACAATAAAACAATACAGCAATTATCTGGCAGCTGTCTTGATAGCCGTCTTAATACGGGTATAAGTACCACAGCGGCAGATGTTGCCGTTCATGATAGTTTCGATTTCGGCATCCGTGGGATTCGGCGTGGATTTCAGCAAAGCAGCCGCGTTCATGATTTGCCCAGCTTGGCAGTAGCCGCACTGCGGCACGTCGTGTTCCAGCCAAGCTTGTTGCAAGGGGTGGTCGCCTTTTTCAGATAGCCCCTCGATGGTGGTGATTGCTTGATTGCTTACCTGCGAAACGGGCAACTGACAGGAGCGCATCGCCACGTCGCCGAGGTGGATGGTGCAAGCCCCGCAGGCAGCGACGCCGCAGCCGTACTTGGTGCCGACCAGATTGAGGTGGTCGCGCAGCACCCAAAGCATGGGCGTGGAGGGGTCAACGTCCACCTGTTGTTTCTTTCCGTTGATGTTCAAATTGAAGACTGCCATGATGGTTAGGATATATGAAGGAAATTGGATGATTTTAGAATTCTAAATTTAAGACATTCTACCAATAAACAATACCTTTTTGTCAAAAAATTATAAAAATCAAACGAAAACTTACAAAATAAAAATAATACAAGCATCAGCTGGTTCAAAGGTTACATTACCGACCAGTGTATTACTAATGCGGTCATTCTTTACCAATTCTTTAAGCCATGCTGTGATTTTGAAATTATTGTTGATGATTTTTTCACCTTTGGGAAATAGGGTATCTGTCGTTTGATGCATAGAGATTTCCATCCTGTTCTGTCCTGGTTTTAAAACTATTTGCAACACTGCATTTGCAGCATTACCTTCCTTAACGCCAGCTTTAGATTGAATGATGGATACCAAATTGGTAAGCTGCGCTGTTGTAAGTCCATTGTGCATTCCAGCGTTGAAGTTTGGACTTATCAGCAAGCAGGGAATTCGGAGCCTTGCCCAATTCGCCGCTCATGCCTCTATTTTGAAGGGTATAAACGGGCGGATTGAATTTACAAGCGCTTAGATGGCGTGGTCGGATGATTGGGCGGATTGATAAAATCACTAGACGAGCTGATAAAATGAGTAGCTGGATTCGTAAATAGTGTGCTTCATTGTAGAAAGCTGACTTTATAAAAGAGTAGGCTTTTTTTACAACACAAATTCTCAGATGCCCTGTGTATGATGTATGTTAAAATGGGGGCTTTTCTATTAGACTATTTTATAAAATCTTATGATATGCATTCGGGTTATATTTTGTTGAACAAACCTAATTATGATTACAGCATAAGATCTTCCGCAGGTGCATGCACCCTCTTTAATTTTACCAACGATTTTTACCGGCAGTGGGTATCGGAAAAGGAATTGAAGTTATACCAAAATCGTCCGTGCGCAACGCTTGCTATTGGATAAAAAGAGTCCTAAAGGGCTTGCGCATTTTGTATGGTTTTATTACAGGGATTAGGCATTAAATATATTAAGTCACTAATTATCAAGTGTTTAAAATAAAACCAAATGACTATTTGCACCGTTGATACTTTTGGCTTAATTTTGTCTGTACTATCAAAAAGTACTTGTATTAACGAGTTAGCTGCAACCCCAAAACGACCACCATTGATTAACAAAAATGTACCAACAAATACAAAAAACAATTTCCCGTTTCATTAGCCTTGACCAAGCTGAAATGGGCACTTTTATAAGTAAACTGCAAGTGAAACAGTTGAAGCGAAAAGAATTATTGCTATGGGAAGGACAAGTTTGCAAAAATTCCTACTTTATAAATAGGGGTTGTTTACGTTACTATTACGAACTTGTTTAAAATTAATAATTTTTCATAATACGTTTACTGAATCTCCGCAGAAATAGGTGCATCATACCCATAATGTTCATGGACAACCAATTGCAGGAGGAAGTTTCGTACCGAATGAGCAAGCCTTTGAAAGCATCCATCCAGGCAAAAGGATGTTCGCAAGCCGCTCGTCTTTTGTACAGCACTTCATCAAAATATTCCTCGCGGTCACTCACCGTGCCGTTTCGTTTGTTAAAAGCAATGTTGGCTTCCAAATCCTGCTCAAAACACGCTACATATCGAAACTAGTTTTGATTTACAAAAAGCCCAAATTACTATTGTCAATTCGCTCGGACAAACCGTAAAAAAGATTGCTGGAATGAATGGAAATAAGTATTCGGATAGCGGATTTGAAGCGTGGAACTTACATTCTCAAACTACAATCTGAGAAATATCAAGTGAATAAAACGTTTATTAAGTCATAATAATAACACAAGTCTATTTAAAATAAAAAATAGAATTGTATGACACCTATTAAACCTAACAACATAGACGAATATATCGCTGGGTTTCCAGAAGATACACAAAAAATTTTGGAACAAATACGGGCGACCATTAAAGAAGCAGCGTCAGAAGCCGAGGAAACCATCAGTTATGCTATGCCAACTTTCAAGCTGAAAGGTATCCTGGTTTACTTTGCCGCTTTCAAAAATCATATTGGGTTTTGTGCATTACCGACTGGAAACGAAGCATTTCAAAAAGAGCTTACGGTTTATAAAACTAGAAAAGGCTCCATTCAATTTCCGCTCGGCCAACCCATGCCTTTGGAATTAATAAGCAAAATGGTGCAGTTTAGAATAGCAGAAAATGTAGAAAAAGCAGGGAAAAAGAAGTAAACGACCCGTTCACTTTAGTAGCCGATACTTTATCAAGCAGCGGTATAAAACTCCATTTGTCGGCTATA
>CAZJXN010000026.1:8295-43036 GCA_964549655.1 uncultured Saprospiraceae bacterium | reverse complement strand
TTACATCTTTTATTATAATATCACCCTCATTTACCGTAGCCACAGAAAGTTGAAAAGCGCGCGGCACTTTTACCACAAAATCAAATTTCATTTCTCCATTATATTCCCATTTACAATTGTTTATATAAAGCTTATTCCAACTGTCCCATTCCTCGGGGCCAATCTCACTAATGGCAGGGTTTGTACAGAGAGATTTTGGATATAATAACACCGCATTTCCTTTTTGCACAATACCTAATTCCGTTTCTGCCCAAGCTGCTTCGAGTTTGTCGGGTGATTTCATTTTCAGGGTTTTCTTTACTTCCAGTATAATTTTGTTACCATCATAACCTTGAATATCAAGGCTACCGGTGATATTGCGAATGTATAATTTACCTTCGCTGCCAGCATCTATTTCTTTTTTAATTACCTCACTTTTCTCTGTTTGAGCGGACTGCGCCGGTAACTGACAAGCCGATAGCAAGGCTATCATAGATAGATATAGCCAATTTTTCATAGTCGAATGATTTATTTTATTTACAAAATGATTTGAATTAAAATTATATAAAATAATCCCTTATAGCGTATTTTACCGCAGAGACCGCAAAGATTTCGCAGAGGACGCGATGCCCTTGCTTATTATGTTCGAGTAAGTTCTCAATCTATCTAAAGTTTATTAATTCACAAAATTAAACATTGTATAAACTGCAATCTAAATACCAAGTACTGAATACTAAATACTACAACAATGGTTGAATACTATCTTTAATCTTTTCTTTTACTTCTTGTGGCGATTTATTACTTTTTAATAACTTTTCAAATTCTTCTACGGAACGCTTTTCTTGTAAAGAAGCCATTACTTCTGCCAACGCCATTTGTACCAGCGGCGAATTCTGATTGCGAATCGAGCGAATTAATCCTTCTCTAACACGTGGACTTTCAGAATATTGATACAAAGATTCTAAAGCTGCTAATCTTACATTTACATTTTTATCATTATTGAGCGTTTGTAATAACGCCGTAATAACTTGTGTACTTGCATCGCCCAATTCTTCACTCATTTTCACAGCTTTTAAACGTTCTGGTGTAGATTCATTTTGTAATAAAGTAAGCATCATCATTTCTTTCACATCGTTCAATTCATTAGAAATCTTTGCTAAGTCTTGTTTACCAGCCTGTTGCGAAGGACGCGTCCAATATCCAAAGCTAAATCCTACGGATAAAACAATTATTACAATCGCCGCTTGTAATGCCATTGAGAATGTCAATTGTTGTTGAAAAAACTTTTTTAACATTACATTCGGCGAGCGCTCCAATCGCGTTTTCTCCGACGTTATCATGTTTTGAAAATTATGATGCAACGCATTTTTACTTTGTAAATAACCCAACGCTTCTAAGTGATTGCCCAAGCGATTCAGCTCTTCCAATTCCTCCACTTCTACTAAACCCTGCGCGATGTAGTCCTCCAGCCGCAACTCCTCTTCCGGTGTCGCCTCTCCCCTATTGAATTTGAGAATTAGTTGTTTAATATCTTTGTTTTGAAAATTCATGACTTTACTTTTAAATGGGACACTGATTCTTATGATATTTAAGATAAATTATGATTTGATTCATACTAACATAAAAAAATCATAATCACCTTAATAATCAGTGTACTATTCACGTTTTTAGTTTAAAATAACATTCCTTCAACGCTTTCAACGCCCGAAAAACTTTTACTTTCACCGCATTTTCCTCGCAACCCAACACTGCTCCAATATCTTTGTATTTCATCCCTTGTAACTTACTCATTACCAGCACTTCACGCTTCTCGGCATCCAATAATTGCAAGGCACGTTTAAGCAATTCGAGGTCGTCTTGTTCCATGAGTTGCTGCACCTGCGAGGGCGCGTCATCCTCCAACCGTTCCTGCCAGTTTTCAATGGCTTCGAGGGCTTGTGGGCGCTTCTTTTTAAAACGGCCGTGGCTTACATTTTTTGCTATATGATACATCCATGCTTTAAATTCACCGTCGCCCCGGAATTGGGTTCGGTATTTTAAAATTCGATAAAAAACCGTCTGCACCAAATCTTCACTCTCCTCCACGCTGCGACTCAGGGTATAAAAAAGCTGTACAAGGAACGATGATACCGTTCAAACAACAGTCCCAATTGGTCTAAATTGCCCTCTTTTACTTTGAGCATCAGGTGATTATCCGATAGCGCGTTCAAATTTTTCGCGGTTTTTCGTGCACTCTAAAAAGTAAAACTCTGGCGGTTTAGGAAGGTTACCAAAAGTTGTAAAAAAATACAAAAGAATACCCCTCCCTTTATTATTGATTTTAAAATTTTTCTGCCGCAAGATCCCCATTTGGCGGAAAACGTTTTTTGAACATCAATAATCTTTTTCCGTTCTACAAACATAGACCAAAGGCGTTCGTTGGTTACGGCGCAACTGAAAATCCGTTAATACAAAAGAAAATTTAAATATGAGTAAAATAGCAATTAAATATGCTATCACCCTTTTTATAGGATTGGTAGGTTTTTTTTTAATCAGTCGTGCGATCGGTATTACAGATAACAATACTTTATTGATATTTACTGCTGTATTAGAATTGGTTGTTGTTTATTTTGCAATAAAAGAGTATCGGTTATCAGGCAAATCCAGTGTAGGAAATTATTTATCAGGTGTTGCGATGGGCGCATTTACAGTCGCATTGGGATCATTTGCATTTTCTATCTTTATGTATATCTATTTGTCAGCAGACCCAAGTTACATGAAAGCATTAGAAAGCGATGCGGATGTAAATGGTCTACAACGACAGTTTATGACTCCAATGGCGAGTAGTTCTATTTTATTTGGAATAGCAATTGTAGTGGGCATTATTGGCTCGTATATTCTTACGCGTATCATAGATATGAATATATCTGGTATCAATACGAATGTAAACTCCCCAGACTGATATAACTTCCCTAATTGAACAACTTTCTATATTTACAAGCGAGGATTTCTTAACTGAATATCATCGCTTTTTTTATGGTTGGATTGTTATATTATTATATTGTTTGTATCACTCTGGCATCTGGCATCTTTCAATCTGGCATCTCTTCACATTGTAATTACTAACCCATCATAAGCTAAAAAAACGCCTTTGGGCAGTTTAGGTGTAACATCGGCATATAATCCAATATGATGGCTCATGTGGGTGAAATAGGTTTGTTGTGCACCAATAATAGCTGCTAATTCCAGTGCTTCTTCCAGATTGATGTGCGTCCGATGCGGAGAATAATGCAGGGCATTTAATACTAATACTTTCGTGCCGCGAATCTTCTGCAATTCAATATTATCAATGGTTTTCACATCCGTCAAGTAAGTAAAATCTCCGATACGAAATCCTAAAATCGGTAAATCTCCATGTAATACTTCAATTGGAATGATGGGGATACCCGATATTTCAAAAGCATTATTTTTGTCAATTGTGTGCAATTGAAAACTCGGCGCACCGGGATATGGATTGCGATCAAAAGCGTATGCAAATCGTTGATGTAATTCTTTTTGTACTTGTAAAGAAGTGTAAATAGGCATGGAGCGGCGTTGCATAAAGTTGAACGGGCGCACGTCATCCAAACCAATAATGTGGTCATTGTGCTCATGCGTCAATAAAATAGCTTCCAAAGAAGTTACATTGGTGCGTAACATCTGCTGCCGAAAATCAGGTCCACAATCAATTGCAATATTTTTATTACCCACCGTTACCAACGCTGCTGTGCGCAGGCGCTTGTCACGCGGATCGGGCGACGTACATACCGCACATCTGCACCCGATTACCGGCACTCCTTGCGAAGTCCCCGTACCCAAAAAAGTTACTTTTATTTCGATAACGCGCTTTTTTAAAAACTAATTAAAACAAACAAACTGGTTTAAGTCTCCTCCCGATATCAAAGCGTCTCCTGACGCTTAATAGGAATATGAATTAATTTAGCCGTTCATCTTTTACTTGCTTCCCCGTTTCTTCTTCTGCCGTTGCATTTAGAATATCTTTATACCACTTTGCCGATTTTTCACTCAAGGCATTTACATCTACTTCCAGCGTATTCAATATATCCAATAAACAATTTATACGACCTTCCGTATCATAAAATTTATTAATAATGGCTATCTTTTTATCTTGTACAATACAATAACCTGCTTGAAAATTCCCTTTTTCATACCGTACTGTGTACGCCAGCTCTTCAAAAAAGGTTTCCATTTTTTTTAAATTACTCGTCGTGTATTTCATAGATTCAACTTTATCCTGCAAAATAAAACTTTAACTGAAAACAAGATGCCAGATTAAGAGATGCCAGATAAAAAGATACTAGATGCCAGACCGCTAGAAACTTAGAGGTGCCAGCCCGACCCGTGTTGGGGAGGACTGCTACGTGGACATCTCTTAACCTCAACCTTAACCTCAACCTCAACCTTAGTATTAACCGCAAATAAAAAACCTAAAACGAAAAACGTTATATGGGAAAACCTCAAACAAGAAATTAGATACCACTAATTTTTCTATTTTTGTGCCATTCTAAACGATTGCTATGCAACACATTTTAAAAATATCTTTGACCGTTTGTTTTTTAACGGTTGCTATTTCCTTGCAAGCCCAACGTTTTCAAGCGGGATTAGTGGCAGGTATAAATCTGTCCCAAATTGACGGCGACCGGCTGGCTGGCTTCAACCAACCCGGACTCAGTGCTGGTGCTAAAGTAGCGACGATTCTATCCGACCGTTGGCAGGTGAGTTTGGAATTGTTGTATTCGCAGCAGGGCGCACGCCGCAATAACAAAGATGATCCTTCGTCTGCTTATGATCGCATTCGCCTAAATTTTGTGGAAGTGCCCGTGGCTATTAATTTTAAAGAGTGGAAATTTCACTTGACGGCCGGTGTCTCTTATGCGCGCCTGATTAATTACAAAGTGATTGATTTTAGCGGCGTAGATGTGACGGATTCGGAGAATTTTAATGAAAATATTTATTCTTTAGTATTGGGTGGTATTTACTACTTTCGAGAAGATATGGGCGTAGACGTGCGCTGGATTCGCTCGCTCAACGACTTACAAGCTGCCAAGGATCGAGATTCCCTTATCGGACGCTCCCTGAGTTTTAAACTTGTTTATTTATTTTAAAATAAAAACGATGCGTATCTATATTTTTATTGCAATTTCAATATCATTATTGAGCTGTCAATCAAACGAAAAACCGAAAACGCCGATTGCGCCGCCTTCACCAATCGTACAAGCACTTCAAACAGTACCGTACCCGCCTGTACCACAGGATATTTTAACAACGATAGCCACAAAAGGAGATCATATTGATATTGTTTTTTATAAATTACCCATCAGTGTAAGCCGCGATGGACAATCCGATGTCCGGCAAGAATTGGGTCGCCTCACCACGCAGTCGCCTCAAGCCCGCGCTGGTTGTGTAGCCGATGGTAGAATTTTTTATCAAGGTGGTGGCGAGACACTCGCAGAAGCCGATCTTTATATCAACGAAGGTTGTTATTACGTCGTATTTTATAAAGATAATAAACCAACCTACGCCAATGGACTAACCCCGCAAGCTATTCAGTTTTTTAATGAGCTGACGAAACCTTACCGACAATGAGAAGGAATGACCAAGAGAAATAGAGCCCGAGTGACTTAGAGTAACGAAGAATAAAGGAATGAAAAAAGTCAAATCGTGAAATATTAGTTTTTATTATTCATTATTTGTGTACTTTATGATAGAAAAAGGCTGTAAGTGCCATAAAAAGTGCCAAGCGACCAAGTAACAAGGGAACTTCAAACTCCAAACATCCAAACTATAAACCCCTAAACCCTTCACCCTATCAACTATTATACTTAGTTTTGCACTCGTTTTTTAAAATCAACACTGAGAAGCCATTACATGTCCATTCAACCAGAAAAACGTGCTGGCCGCAATAAGCCCAATTATGTCTACTCCATTGTGAGTGTGGCACTGGTGTTGTTTTTGATTGGATTGTTCGGGCTTACGATTTTACACGCCAATCGGCTGGTTGCGGTTTTTAAAGAGCGCGTCGCGGTGATGGTAGAACTGGCGGAAGACGTGCCGCCCGATAGTTTGAAATTATTAGAAACCGCCTTGCGCAAGCGTCCTTTTGTAAAAGATAATTCACTGACTTTTGTAAGTCGGGAAGAGGCAGCCAAGCAAATGCAGGACGATTTTGGCGATGATTTTCTAAAATTGGGCTTACCCAATCCATTTTATGATGTATTTACTTTTTATGTAAATGCAAATTATATGCAAGCGGACAGCCTAAACAACATTCGTACCGCGCTCAAAGTGCAATACCCATTCGTCAGTGACGTTTTCTATCAGGAAAGCGTGGTGGAAAATGTAGGAAGTAATATCCGCCGCATCGGTTTTTTTCTGCTCGGCATCGGTATCTTCCTTATTTTAGTAGCAACTGCGCTGATTCACAACACCATTCGCTTGGCGCTTTACGCGAATCGGTTTTTGATAAAAAACATGGAACTTGTAGGTGCTTCCTGGGAATTCATCAGTAAACCGTATCTGATACGCAGTGTATTACATGGTTTTTTAAGTGGCTTACTTGCCGTAGCATTTCTGATACTGGCAATCTTTTGGTCCGAACAGCAATTGCCCGATTTAAGAGCAATGCGGAATATCCCAGGATTTATTACTTTATTTAGCGGACTGATTGTGTTGGGTATTTTAATTACACTATCAAGTACTTATTATGTAGTTCGTAAGTATTTGAAGATGCGCGTAGATGACTTGTATTGAGTGCCAGTAAAATATAGCAAAAAAAATATCACAATATCTTAATATTCTAATATCGCAATAATGAGCAAACAGAAACCGCCCAAAAAAGTAGTCGTCACCACTACGAAACCTACAACTATTCCCAATACAAATACCAGCCGTCCAACGCCGACGACTTCCACCCGTACCGTATCCACGCGCACGCGGCAAACGGTATCCACTCCCAAAGTCAAAGCTGAATTGATTTTTGGTAGACAAAACTATATTTGGATGGGCATTGGCGTAGGTTTAATCACGATTGGCTTGTTCCTCATGGCAGGTGGACGCATGCCCAGCCCCGATGTATGGGAGGCAGACCGCATCTATAGTTTCCGTCGCATCACGCTGGCACCTATCCTGATTGTAGCCGGTTTGGTAGTAGAAATATATGCGATTTTCAAAAGAGAAAGCATCATTAAAAGTGAGTAAATATCACAAACCTATAAGGTTTTTGGAAATCTTATAGGTTTCTATAAATTTTATAATCCTTAAATCGCCCCGATGAGTATTATACAAGCCGTTATCCTCGCCATTATTGAGGGTCTGACCGAGTACGTCCCCGTTTCCTCTACCGGTCACATGATTATTGCTTCTTCCCTCATGGGCATTGCACAAGAAGATTTTACCAAGTTATTTACCGTTGCGGTGCAATTGGGCGCTATTTTCTCCGTCGTCGTGCTGTATTGGAAACGTTTTTTTCAATCGTTTGATTTTTACTTCAAATTATTGATAGCTATGATTCCCGCCGTCGCATTTGGTTTATTATTAAATGATTTTATAGATGCGATGCTAGGAAATGTAATAGTAGTCGCGATTGCTTTATTAATTGGAGGAATTATTTTATTATTCATAGATAAATGGTTTGCAAAAAATGAAGTAGAAGGTGTAACCGAAGTAACGTACCCGATGGCATTTAAGATTGGCTTGTTTCAAGTCATCGCAATGCTCTTTCCCGGCACTTCGCGTTCCGCTGCAACGATTGTAGGTGGCTTGACGCAAAAACTAACGCGAAAAGCAGCCGCTGAATTCTCCTTCCTGCTCGCTGCTCCCACCATGCTTGCCGCCACCGCCAAAGAATTATACGATTTTTATAAAGAAGGACACACTTTCTCCACCGACCAAACGCAGGCATTGATTGTTGGAAATATCGTCGCATTCATTGTAGCCATGCTCGCCATTCGTTCCTTCATTCAATTTTTATCTAAAAACGGATTGAAAATCTTCGGCTGGTATCGCATTGTGGTCGGATTGATAATTTTAATTTTATATTGGATGGGCATTGAATTATCTATGCTGTAAAGTAAGGGAGGATGGGAGGATAAGAAGATTGGAAAATAGAAAAGTATTGGATTGGAATAATTAGTAGATTGTTTTGTAAAATTTCATTTTGAAACACGCAGTGGCGGCTGCCAGGCAAATCACCCGGAGGGATTTGAGTTGCCTAGCGTTTTTTGGTTACTTTTTGTGGCAATGACAAAAAGTGACAAACGACAAGCGCAAAGAACAAAAATGAATAATTTCTTCAAAAAATGCTTGAAACCAAAACAAAGTAAAAGTTACGGATTGAATAGTAATTAAGCAGCTTAAAACTATAATGACCAAAGACATCTCCCAATATAACTTCCTCGCTGGCGCTACCCTCCTCGTCAACAAACCCAAAGGCTGGACTTCCTTCGACGTCGTCAATAAAATCCGCTACCACCTCAAAAAAATAACAGGCGTCAAAAATATCAAAGTCGGGCACGCGGGTACGCTCGACCCCATGGCAACTGGACTTCTCATCATTTGCACCGGCAAAGCCACCAAACAACTTGCTGATTTTCAAGGCTTGGACAAAGAATACACCGGCACGATTACCCTCGGCGCGACTACGCCTTCTTACGATGCCGAAACCGAAATCAACGAAACTTTCCCCACCGCTCACCTCACGCCCAAACTCCTCGAACAAACGCTCCCCCAATTCCTCGGCGACCTCCAGCAAATCCCCCCCATGTACTCCGCCATCAAAGTCGGCGGACAACCCCTCTACAAAAAAGCTCGCAAAGGCGAAACGATTGAAATAAAAGCGCGTCCCGTCCATATTTTTGAATTTGAACTCACTCGCATTGAGCTACCTGATGTGGGCTTCCGCGTCCATTGTAGCAAAGGCACTTACATCCGTTCGCTGGCGTATGATTTTGGAAAAGTAGTGGGAAGTGGGGCATATCTAAGTGCGTTGTGCCGCACACAGGTGGGAGCATTTCGATTAGAAAATGCTTGGGAAGTAGAAGAATTAGTAGGCAGTTTGTCTGAACTGTGATGGATATGATTACTTTGATAATGAAGATAGCGCATCACAAAAATCATAAAAATCAAATGAATCACAGTTTACACAAAAAGAATACATTTGCAGGCAAAGCCCACGCATGAACGTTGTATTGAGAGCACCCAAAGTAGAAACAGAAATATTATCCCCCGAACGGAAGCCACCGCCGTGGAAAGGCTGGTTCTTTCTGTTATTCATAGCAGGAATAGTTGGATTGGTAGCACAATGGCAGGAAATGGATTTCTTAGAGCCGGATACCGAAGGCAAACCAAAATTAGCACAGAAGCGACAGAAGAAATTAGAGAAACTATTAAAAGAGTTCGATGAAGCGGAACAGTATGCGCTAAAAGCAGCACAAAATGGTTACTATCCTTGTTATAACTGCGGTGCTGATAAGCAAATTTATCTGTATGCCAGGCAAGTGTGGTATTATGGTTCTACTCGAAAAAAAGAAATGGGACGATATGGTACGACCTTACAGGAAAGAAATTTGTTGTATGTTGTGGAATATAAAGGTGACATAGGAGAGTGCCAAAGACGCGAACTAATACAAATATTTAATTATCCCACTCTACCGGAGAACGTCGCACGGGCAAAACCTTTGATACGACCACCCGGTAACAAAATAGACCACTAATGATGCGCCGACCTTTTGTTGTTTCTGGCATTGTATGGCATGAGGTAGAATTAAAAGTAGGGTATGTTAATACCGTTATGATGGAAGATATTTTGAACGAACATCTTCAATTGTCCCATTACGGGAATGGGTTGCAAGGAGGTTTCGCATTTATCTTCATCGCTGCAAGACCTGACCAAACCATTCAAGAAGAAAAAATTATTTACAGCCGCAAGAAAAAGGAACTCTACATTCAAACGCGGTTGCCATACGAACTCGTAGAACAATACGAGCGCCCCCAAGTGCTACAACTCATGGCAGCTACTTATCTGCGTACCATCCAACGATTTGACCAACTGAAAATAAAGGATTTTAATCACCAGCAGTTTGCGAAGGATGTGCAGGCGTTGTTTGAAGCGCAGGGTTGGCTGGTGAGCGAAAAAGCGTCCTACGGTTCGGAACCGTAGGACGCTTTTTCGCCGCTCCTTAATCCCCAAATATCACCTCCACGATGTCACTCGGCTGCCCGATCTCCACATCTTTGACAACTCCAATTAGGCGATACTCCCAATGCTCCGGCTGCGCGGGCTTTTCCAGTTGAATGCGCTCCTCGTAAGGGCTATTGTTATCGCGTGCCCGAAACTCCCAGGTGGCTTCCCCCTTCCGGCGGCGATAGACGTTCATGCCATCCACGCCCTTTTTCTGAAATTTGATGCGCACCATACCGCCCGAAACTTCCCCTTTGGGCTTGGGCTTGAAGCTAGTAGCATTAAAACTACTAGTGGTACCAACAATTCCCAACTCCTGCCCAAAAGATTCCTTGTAATTGCGATGAGCTTTGATGCGGGTTATTCCTTTGCGCAGATTGACTACAAAAGAAGCTCGTTGCTCATTTTTGAAAGTGGTGGCTCTTGCCGCTTCCTCTTTTTTGGTGTTCGCATCCTGAACAGCCTGCCTTACGATTTCGCCTTGCATGTCAATTTCAGACACATCCTCCGGGGATAAGCCAAATTCGTAACCATACTGCATCATTTTGTTGTTGAAATTGGTGAGCCAGAGGAGCAATTCGGCATCACCGTGTGGAAGGTAATCTTTCATGAGTGTGTAAATTTTTATGACTATGAAATAAGGACAAATATATGAAATCTGGGGGAACTTCCTCCATCTTATATAAAATTTTTCTAGCGGCTCAGCGCTTTCCCCAGCCCTGCTGGGAATGCCCGCTATCTTTCTGTGAATGCCGCCAGCCCTTCAGAGGCTGCCACCGCACATCGGGGAACGCCCCCAGTATGCCTGGGAATGTGCACAGACCCTCCATGCAGTCCCCCAGTGTAGCGGTGCGTGCCTCCAAGCTCCCAGCGGATTGCACCGGGTAACCGGGAATGCCCCCAGTGATGCTGGGGAGTTGTCTGAACGGTGCTTTATTTGATTTTCGTGATTTATTTGATACGAGCGTATCATGCCTATCACAATAATCATAGCCATCATGGTTCAGACAAGGGGTGGTGAGGTGCCATTCGGCGGGTAAAGCCCGCCGAATGCCATAAGGGTGCGACGACTAAAGTTCGCCGATACAAAGAAAGGCAGCAGAATCTTCCTGAAAACAGCCAGTACCAATACTACTGCCGATGCACTTTAAAGAGTGCTTTTTTGCCTCAGCATTAGCCAAGGACGGGACAATCATCTGTTCATTGGTAGCTATCCAGCTTTTCTATGAGCTACAGGGCAAGCCGAAAACCAATATTGTTGTTGCGGTTCGTCGGCGTGTTGTTGTTGCGATTGGCAGCGCGGCAGTTCTGCGCATTGTTGTTCCAACTACCACCGCGATTCACGCGATTAGAGCCCTATGATGATTGACCTAAATTAATGTGCTGATGTGCCAATTTGCTAATTTGCTGATTTTGTAAGCGCAATAACACATTTTCGCGAAATACTTTTGTATCCGCATGGGTTGTAAATGCAATAAGTGGCTGAACATGTTGTTGACAAGCTTTTTCATGCCAGTCTCCGTCTTGGTAATGTGTTTCTATATTTTGCAATTTCCGAATGAAGCGTACTTTACTCTTTTGCAATAATCGCACATAGTGCGGAAAAATGTGATAGCCCAAAAAAGATAAGCCTTGTTTTGTTCGGTTTAGCACAGCAGGTTTTAGAGTACACTGTAGTTTTGTTTCCATAAAATGGTTAATTCCTTGCAGTGCTTTTTTTAAAGTCGTTTTATCAGCAGCCCACAACACCATATCATCCATGTACCGCACATACGCCTTAATACCCGAGGTTTCCTTAATATAATGATCTAAACCCGATAGATAATGATTAGCAAAATATTGGCTAGTGAGGTTTCCGATAGGTACGCCTCGGTCGGTACGCGCTTCATAGCTGTTTATGATTTGAAAAAAGATGGCAAGCAACTCAGGCTCTTTAAATAAGTGTGCCAACTGTGTCTTTAATACATCGTGGTGGATACTTTCAAAAAACTTACGTACATCCAATTTTAAAAACCATTCATATTGTCGGGTATATCTTTTGGCACGGTCGAGCGCTGCGTACGTTCCTTTTCCTTTGCGACTGGCGTAGCTATCAAATATTTGAGCGCGCTCAAATCGCTCGTGGCATACATTCATCAAGGCGTGGTGCAACACTTGCTCCCGAAATGCGCTGGCACAAATCTGTCGCTCTTTGGGTTCATATACTTTAAAATACCGATAATCTCCTACTTCTACTTTATGATTTAAAATTTGCTGGCGCAGTTCCGCTACATTTTCTTCTAAATTCTCCTGATACGTCAGCACCGACTGCGCGTAGCGTTTACCTTTGGCTGCTTTCCAAGATGCTAACCACAGGTTATCGGACTCGGCAATGAGCGGAAGCAACTGATTAGCTCTTTTCATCCGATGATTTGGTTATAAAATGCTGCCCATATTTTTCTACTTTCTTCTCGCCTATACCTTTCACTTTTTTCATACTTACTGCGGTGAGTTGTTCGGTTTTAGCCAATTCTGCTAGTTCTTCATCCGTAAAGATGGCATAAGCTGGTACAGCTTCCTCCTGGGATACCCGCTTGCGGATGACGCGCAATTGCGAAAACCGCTCGAAACTCGCCTCATCCAGCACCTGTTTGTAGTCCACCTTTTCTTTGCTTTTGTTGAAGGGGGAATAATCTTCTACATATTTGATACAAAAGCTCCAGACGGCGCCATGCCTATCCGATATCAATTGCTGCTCCATTTGCAGCACTTTTTTAGAGCGCAGAAAGGCGTTCATCTCTTCATTGATGGCTTCGCCGCCGTGGATGGGTATGGAAAATATCTTGATTTGCATGATGGGTTGATTTGATGTTCAAGCGTCCTACGGTTCGAATCGTAGGACGCCTTGAAAAAAAAAATTGGGGGCTGCGCCCCAGTAAACTACACTTCCCTTATGCTCCGGGTAAAAGCAGCCCGCCACCGGCTTCGCTCCGCTCCGCCTGCTGCCGCGCAGCTTTACCCTTCGCGCCCTTGTTTATTTTTGCTCATAGAAAAGCCGGACGAGCAAACCATAAACTACAGGGCAAGCCGAAAACCAATAATGTAGAGGCGGTTCGACGGCGTGCTGTTGCCGCGAGTGGCAGCGCGGCAGTACCGCGCATCGTAGGACCAACCACCACCGCGAAGCACGCGATAAGAGCCCGTAGCAGCACCTATAGGATTCTCTAATACACCCTTCGTTACAGTTGGATAATCGTCGTACCAGTCGCTACACCACTCCCATACGTTGCCGCTCATATCGTGTATGCCAAGCTCGTTTGCCGTTTTCTGCCCGACCGGGTGCGTTTTACTGCCGGAATTTTCATTGTACCAAGCCACTTCACCGATGGTATTGCTACCAGCGTATAAGTAATCACGACTATTTGCGCCCCCACGGGCAGCGTACTCCCACTCCGCTTCGGTAGGTAGGCGGTAGTTCTTACCCGTTTTGTCATTCAGTTTTTTCAAAAAATCTTGTATGTCATTCCACGATACGCTTTCTACCGGGCATTGGTCGCAGCCTTTGAAGTTCAACTCCGGCGGGTCGCTCCCCATCACTGCTCGCCATTGCGCTTGAGTCACTTCGTATTTGCTGATGGAGAAGTTGTTGACCTTTACTTCGTGGGGTGGTTTTTGGTCATCTTCGCAATTTCCATCTCGTTTTTCTAAGCAGCCCATAGTGAAGGTGCCGCCGCGCACGAGGACCATGTCGGGTTCAATGGCAGGCAGCGGCTCCAAAGCAATGGTAGCCTGGTTTTCCTCTACTCGCAGAGACGTGGTGCGGTTTTGGTAGCCATCGGCAGCCGCGTTCACTTCCAACAAGCTGTTTTTGAATTCACCCGGTACTTCCAAGCGAAATCCACCAATCGTCCGAGTCGCTCGCCCAATGATATTACCATTCAGTGCACGCACTACGGCACTGTTGAGGGGTTCGCCCGTTTGAGCATCCGTTATCAATACATTCCATACAAAAGGCTCCGTGATGACGGAGTCGGGTTCCACACACACCCGCTGCATCGCCAGTTTAAAGCTATAACCCACCGTGAGGGTTCTGGCGCGGGTGGTATCGGGTAGCTGCTGGTAGAGGGCGTAGCCGCGGGTGAAGTTGTCGCAGCTTTGGGCGGCGAGGGAGTCGGCTACGATTTGCAAGGAGCGATATTTATTACGCGCATTCGAAAAGCCGATGTTGTTGCTTTGTTGCTGTAAGGGCGCGTTTGCTGCTCGCTCCGACAAAGTTTGAATAGAATCTTGGAGGGGTCGCCATTGGTTGTGAAGTTTTGCACCAGCGTTGTAAAAATAAATAGCAATATTGTGTTTAGATTGTAAGCTATCAATGGGATCTGCCTCCCGAATAAGCGTTGATTTTATTTGTAAACCGCCTACGAGTGTAACAGGAAATATATCGGGTAATGATTTTTGTTGTGCAATAGTATCTCTATAATGTACTTCTTGGAGTATTAAATAATCTTTTCCAGATTCCAAACAAACCAGTTGCTCCTTATATTCCACCTGCTCCCCTTCACACGTTCCAAAATTTGGCTGATACATCCAACCCGCCACTACCATTACCACCCAAATCGGCAGGGCCCACATCCAGTCTTTCCAGCCTAAGAGCGGATTCCCCTCATTAAAAAATGCGCGTTTCCATTGCTCCGACAAGATAAAGTCGAGGCTGCTGCTTTGGCGCTCCTGCACGTAGCGGAGGCTCACCACATCGGGCTCCAGCCCAGCGGCAAGGTAGCGGTTGAGTTGGGTGCGGAGCTTACGGCGGCGCGGTCGGTGGGCGGTGAAGAGCAGTTCATTCGTGAGGGCATTCACATCGTAGTCTTCGTAAGCGATGGACTCGGTGGGCGGTTTTTGCACTTCTTCCAGCAGGCGGTGCAGGCTTTCGCGAATGCGGCTTTCCAGTCCGGCTTGGGCAAGGTAGGCGATGAGGTCTTCGCGCGCTGCATCAGGAAAGTGTCCTTCCACGAACCACGGGAGCCGCGTGAGGTGCAGCAGGTTTTCTACGGTGAGCAGCGGCGCATCTTCGGTACTTAGCTCCCGCCCAAGGTACAGCGTCACATCCCAATGCAGCGTAGGGTACACGGCGCAGGCGGCAATCCACTGCACGAGGGGTTCGGGGTAGTGCTTTTGCAAAGTAGCCAGCAGGCTGCCTTCCAACTCGATGGGTGGCCAGTGCACGTCTTCCAGTTTGGTCATCAGTTCGCTGGGCTGGCGCGGGTCGGCGCTGCCAAATTCTTCGAGCGTAGTGGTGAAGCTCTCCATCGAGGCAGGCATAAAGTAGAACAAGTCGCCGAGGGCAGCCTCTTTCCGACCCCACTGACTCAAGGGTTTCGGCGAAAACAGTGCCCGCTCCCGCCACTCGGTGAAAATCGCCGTCCATTTTGCCAGCCTGCCCGACATCGGACTCAGCAAATCATAGCCATTGCCCATCATCAGCAGCCGTGCATCCCCAAAGCGATGCTGCAATTCCTTGATACTCACGCCGTCGGGGTAGGCTTCGTTGAAGCAGGTGCGCGGGTCGCTGTTGTAATAAAACCGCTCGATGGTCACCTCGTTGGCGCGGAAGGATTCGTACAGGTGGTTGAAGAGCAGGGCGCGGTGGTCGGTGTGGCTATGCCGCTCTATCAGCAGGAGGTATTCCGGCGGGCTGGTGCTTTGTTTGTATTGAAAAGCGATGCGTCCGGCACTGCGCACGGTGGCGTTCACGGTGCGCGGCACATCGAGGCGAAAGGCTTCCCCCCGGCGGCGGCGGCGCAATTGATTGAGTAGAATGCCGACGTTCTCGCCGAGATTCACGTCTTCAGGCTGATTCAATTTAATATTCCAAATGTAGGGCGGCTTGTCTTGTGAAGCCATCGCGGCTATCAGGCGACGGCGTTTTTTGGTACGCCATTGCACGATTGCCAACAGCAGCGCGCCGAGCAGGAGACTAAGGGCTAATTTTATGAGCCAACCGTAGGTGCGGTAGAATTCGGCACGGGCTTCGAGTTTGGCATCTATTTGTAAACTGGAAATATCACGCGGGTATGGGATGGGGAGGGTGTCTAATTCGGCGATGTCAGTCGTATCCATTAGACTTTCTGAAACAGGCTTACTGTATTGGGCAATAAAATGAAGGCGATGTTGGCTACTGTCTTGCCGCAGCGCAAGGACGATGATGGTATCTTGTAACCTGTCTGGAAAAGAATCTTGGGTAATAAAAGTGAGGCAGGTATTGCTGTCTGGTTTTTCTAATATAATGGTTCCCAATATTGCACTGGTATCTTTGGTCTGCCCATTTTCAAAAGTCAGGGAGATGATGGAATCTTCTGCAATGGGCATCGGGAGGTGATGCGTGGCATTCGGCGTGACGGGAAAGGGGTGGTAGGTGACGGTGGGAAGGATTGCTTTGGGTGTAACCGGTTGATTCAAATAAATAATCAATATCAAAATGGATAGCGCTAAAGCCCCAACTAATATCCAAACGGCATTGCGCCAGCGATTTTCTTGTTTTTTTTCTTTTCCTATGATTGGAATGGTATCCGTCGCTTCCATCGCCTGCTCGAATAATTCATAAAACCGCGCTTGGTCTTGACGAGTGGTTGCGAATAGAGGGGCTAATACCGTTTTGAGGGATGCTAAAGGTAGCTCTTCTGGTAATTTTGACAACAATACTTGTAGCTGCAAATGCCGACCGGTGCCCACGTCGTAGCCGTCTGCTGCGAGCGCGTCGAGTAGATGGGTGAGGAAGCGGTATTTGGCGTAGTTCAGCATTTTGAGTGTTGTTGAAATTTTGTGACTTTCGCCTTTAAATAGAAATAATTTGAATTTTCGTTGAATCAAATCCATTAAGCGCCGAATCCGAAGGATTCAAATGTTTACAGCATCCCGTGTATCGTTTCTATTCGACCCCTACGGGGTCGCACCATTCTTCCAAATTTGCAGCTATAAACATATAATCCCTTCAGGATTCATAACCATTCGGCACTTAATTGATATAGTTTAATCAAATTTTGGGCAGTTAACAGTGATTAGCCGGCAGCCGCCACTCCGTATTTCAAAATAAAATACTGCGCTGGTGAATACGGTTTTACTTCGATTGCCCGTAATACGTGACCAGTATCTGGTATCTGGCATCTAAAAATCTGGCATCCTATTTCAAAGCGTCCTGCAACGTTATCAAATCCTCTTTCGTTTTTGCGAGTACCGAGTAACTCATTTTCAGTTGGTCGCGTTCGGCGGGAGTTAGGCGGCTGGGGTTGTCGAGTTTGGTGACATCGAAATCCAGTTTTTTCAAGAGCATCGTCCAGAAAATCAATTCGGCGGTAGCGGGCTGTTTTTTCAATTTGAAATTTCGGTTTTTGCGAATATCTTCAAAATGTTGCACGACGGGTTCCAATTGCTTGGCATCGAAGCCATCCACTTTGCTGCTCACGATTTGCAACAACGCCGCCGCATCCGGGAATGGAATGTGAAAATAAATGACGCGCCGCAGGAATGGGTCGGGCAGGTTTTTCTCGGAATTACTGGTGATGACGATGATGGGGCGGTTTTCGGTTTTGGTTTTATAGGTTTTATCAATTTCGGTGACGGTAAATTCCAGGTCTTCGATGGCAGCAAGCACGTCGTTGGGTAAGTCGCGGGGCGCTTTGTCAATTTCGTCAATCAGCACCACTTGTCGCTCCTTGGAGGTGATGGCTTTGCCGAGTGCCTGATATTTGATGAAACGAGCTTCGACCTCGTCGGGACTCAGGATTTGAGCATTGTTTTGAATAAATTGAAAATGACCGAGCGCGTCGTATTTGTAAAATAAATCCGTTGCGGCGGAAGTGGTTTGCGCATTAAAAATCAAGGACTTGCCGCGTTTGAAGGACCAAGCGAGGTGGTGCGCAAGTTGCGTTTTGCCGGTGCCGGGTTCGCCCGTGAGCAGCAAGGGTTGTCCGAGCGCGAGGGCTACGTTGGCAGCGTCCACGAGGGCGGGAGAAGGCTGGTAGAGGGAAGGGTCATTCAGCCGCGCGTTGTGCTGGAAGGCGGGGAGGTCGCGTTGACCGGATTGAGCGTAGAGGTTGAACATTGTGTTTATGTATTTATGTGTTTATGTGTTTACGTGTTTTTGTTTACCCTGGCTGCATAGGGGTATTCATGTGTTTGCTTTATTTTTGTTGACAAGGTAGCGAATCAAACCCAAAGTGAAGTTGCGTGCTTTGTCCACATGAGCGTGTAAATCTTTTATTTTTTCTGGTGGTGAATATTGCAAATCGTCCATCAGATAAAGCATACTTTTTACTTCATGCGCAGAGCTTACCGCAATTTCTAAAAACCGAACAAATTCTTTGTCACTCATTCTACCAAATCCCTCTGCAATATTATTCATCACAGAAACAGCCGCTCTTCTAAATTGAGACCGCGTGTCAAAATCTCTGCTAATATCTCCTATTTTGGTGTTTGTAAAAACTTCTTTTACCAATATCCGTGCTGCCTGCCAGCAATCCAAATCTTCAAAACGAGTCACTTTTCCCATTGTGTAAATTTTTTATTATTATAATACGAATGATTCACAAACACATTAAAACACAAACACATAAACACAATTCACTCCATAATTACCTTACAAACGACTTCCTGAAACAGCTCGATGTCGCTCATGTCCAAGGTTTTAGTGGCTTCATATTTTGCTTTTTTATCGGGGGGTAAATCGGCAACGAGTAGCCGAATTAAATTGTCAATTTTCGTGTCATTTTGCTCACCAAGCTTGCGTATCCAGTTGGCTACAAGGTCGCTGGGTACAGGCGTGAGTTGACTAATTAAGGTACAGCGGGTCTCATTTTTTTGAATAATACTTTGGATGTGATTGGTGATTTTTTCACACTGCGCTGTCAAAGGTTCGACGTGTGCGTCTTTCAAAAAGAGGACGAAAAAGAACAGAAAAGTAGGCATTTCTTCGGGCGTGTTGGCAAACACATCCATTATCCATTGCAGGTAATTTTGCATCAACTGTTCGTCCCAATCACTGGCATTCAAGTCAAAAACGGTGGAAACATATTGATAATCCAAACGCGGCAGCCCCGTGCGAATGTAATCCTCAAAACTGGCTTCTGGATTGGACATTCCAAAACGACGGGCAAAGTATTTTTTGAACTCGCGTTGGGAGTTTTGCAAATTGCGTCCCAATGGCAAGTCCTCCACCTTCACGCGGTTGCTATTAGATGGATGAACGTAATTGATGGCACTGGATGCTTCCTCTAATTCCTCTATCAAAATCTCATAAATCATGCGCTCGGCAAAGCTGGCAGGCTGCTGCGAGGGGCAAGCGACGACAAAATAAAACTGAAACGGATGGTGGCGTTGATTGTAACCTTCAAATGCGTTCCAAAAATTATTTACTTGTGGTCTGCGGTCGCAATTGACGAGATAAATTTCACCCAAGCTTTCCTCGACATCAATTTTCAAAGCTCGAATGCGCTCTTTTAGTAAATCATTCGCATCAACCATTGTAATACCATAGCCAGATTGGATGCGTTTTTTTAATGCCTCATTACTTGCCGACAGTTCTTTGATTTGAAATTCGACGGTAAACTTTTGATTGGCATCTGATAGAATGGCAAGGTCTTTCCGCAACGCGTTGAGGCGCTCGGTTTGAATTGTTAGTTGGTTCTGTAAACCTTGTGATTCGGATGCCATGCAAGATTGTGTTTGTGTATTTATATGCAAAGCTAAGATGTGGCGCATTTTAAAAATGTGCCACATCTATGAAATCCCCAATTTCCCTTTAATCTCATCTATCTCTACCTGCAATTTTTTTAGACTTTTATTCAGATTAAAGTGCTGACCCGGGTCGTTGGACAATGTTATCTCTTCTTTAAAATAATTAAATTTTTCTACCAACAGTTCTAATTGATTTTGTAAACCTTGCGCCTGCAATTGGTTAATTTTTTCTTTGAAAGCGTCGCTGGCAGGTTGAAAAAAGTCCTTTTCTAAATCTTCTTCTTTCAAACGGTCTGCTGTATCCTTCAGTGCTTCCCGAATGCGATTGCGAGTAATAGTCGCAAAACCATTATCTACGGTACCTTCCAACTGCTGGCGTTTGATGCCATTATATTGTCCTTGTAAAGAAATCAGGGTGTTGGAAGCACGCCCGTCGTCAGGAATGGCTCGGTCAAATAATTCAAAGGTTTCTTCAAATTCGTCGTTTGCCAAATGTTTTTTCAACTGCTTTTTCAAATCGCTGATGGAGTGTATCGGTTGTGCGGGTGTGGTTGTACGCGGCTTTAGACTCTCCGGCTTGGGTACGTCAGAATCATCTACAATTGGCTGTGAAACACCTCTATTTTCTTGTTCTTCTACAGTGACTGGCAAGACTTCTTCAATTTTTACATGGGCAAATTCTTTGAGTCGGAACATAAATTCACCGCCCAGATTGCCTTTAATGCGCAAGGATTCGCCCTGTGGCGTTTGCTCGGCGCGCCCGCTATCAATAGCGTGCATCACATTTCTACAAAAATCGGCTACGCTGTACCGCTCGGCGGTATTGGCATTCAACCAAGTCAAAACCGCATTGGCAAACGGGCTATGCTGACCCGGTACACCATCTGGCACGGTCTCTTTCCGACCCGCCGTGAGGAGCCAACGCGACGGAATACTCTCCAAACGGCTCCGAATGTCACCGGCACCTTTTGCTTTGAAAAGGGTGCCAGCATAACAAGAATCGGCTATAATAAAAGTATGAAACGATGGAATCGCTTCGATGTATGCCATCAAGTTTTGAAAAGAAATGTAAGAACCCATTGGATTCGCAGGGTCGCCATTATACGGAATCCAAAAGCCGACATCAATTCTGTCTCGGTATTCGCCATGACCGGAAAAGTAAATGATAAGGGAATCATCTTTTGTAATTTTCTCACATAAGTCATCCAACTGCTTGTAAATATTTGTTTCCGTTGCCGCTTCGTCATAAAGCGTTATTAGAAATTCAGGGTCATCTGAAAATTGATATTTTTCCGTCAATACCTTTACAAATTCCTGCGCATCCAACACGGGATTGGCGAGTGTGCGAATACCTTGATTCTGATAGCGGTCAATGCCAATGACGAATAAATAATTTTTCCCTTGTGGTAAGGCACTTTTTTTAGGAAAGTTAGCGGCATCTCTGCCAGCAGCTCTGGTGGTTTCTTCAGCCATGTTTGAATATTTATTGCTTGATGTTTTTTGTTGAATATTACAATAAGCTTTGAACTACTTTTTACTTCGCCAAATATAAGATTTTTATAAATTAATTATCATTACGAATGAATTTACTTAAAGTTACAAGGAAGATGCCAGATTGAAAGATGCCAGATACCAGACCAGAACGTGAAGCCTTTTAACTTAACTTCAAACTTCAAACGATAAATAATCAAACATCAAACATAAGTTTTACCTTTGCCGCCAATATTTTAAATGGTACAAATGACAGCAGCGCAATCGCTTGTTGGGGTAATCGGCACGGGTAGTTTTGGCACGGCAATCGCTAATTTGCTGGCGCACAATGTGGATGTGCTCATGTACAGCCGCAAGCCAGAAGTGGTGGACGCGATTAACAGCACCCATCGCAATTTTGAGGTGGAGATGTCGCCGCGCATTCGGGCTACGCTGGATATTGCGGAAGTGGCGGCAAATTGTACACTTATTTTTCCGATTGTACCAGCTGCTAATTTTCGGCGGATGATGCGCAATCTGGGTCCACATTTGCGCCCTTATCACATTCTCATTCATGGTACAAAAGGGTTTGATGTAAACGGTGTGGAAGACAGTCCTACCGGCGAGTTGCGTGCATTGCGACGCGAACACGTCAGCACAATGAGTGAAGTAATTTTGCAAGAAAGTGCAGTGGTACGGGTTGGATGTTTGTCGGGTCCAAATTTATCACAGGAAATTATAGATGGTCAACCTACGGCGACGGTCATCGGCAGTAAATTTGAAGAAGTCATTGATATTGGAAAAGAAGTGTTGAGCAGTCCAAAGTTTCACGTTTTTGGTACCCATGATATTTTAGGTGCAGAATTGGGCGGCGCTTTGAAAAATATTATAGCGATTGGTTCGGGCATTTTGCGGGGTAAAAAGTTGGGTAAGAATTTACAAGCGATGTTGATTACCCGCGGTTTGGTAGAAATGATTTACTTTGGCAAGGCAATGGACGCCACAGCGCAGGCGTTCTTTGGTACATCGGGCATCGGCGATTTGGTGGCAACGGCTACCAGCAAAAGCAGTCGCAATTTTACATTTGGTTTCCGTATGGGTAAAGGTGAAAAACGGGAAGATATCCTCGCTTCCATGCCGGAAACGCCCGAAGGCGTAGGAACCTTGCGCATCGCGGAGCAATTAGCCACTTATTATAAACTACACGTACCGATTACCGAAATGTTATATAAAATTGTTTTTGAAAATTATAATATTGACAGAGCAATTCAAACACTTATTACATTTCCGTATGATGTGGATGTAGATTTTTTGTAGGGGAGGATGGGAAGATAGGGTGATGGGCTGATAGGTTTATCGCTCGCAGCACATTATCAAATTAGCAAATCAGCACATTAACGATATGAATTCATTTGTAAGAAAAGCGTTGACGCACCTTGGTATTTTAGTTACATTATTGGTTATTACAGCTATTTACTTTTCGCCGCAATTGTCGGGTAAAGTATTGCCGCAAGGGGATATCGTACAGTACAAAGGAATGTCCAACGAGGTGGAACGATTTAAAGAGCGAACCGGCGAAACTTCTCTTTGGACGAACGCGATGTTCGGCGGGATGCCCACTTATCAAATCAATACGATTGATGCAGGAAATCAACTCCGGCGCGTGGAAGCTTTGGCACTGCTGGGTTTGGACGTACCCATCGGTCGTTTTTTTGTAGCCATGGTGTGTTTTTATATTTTAATGATTACGCTGGGTGTGAATCCACTTTTGGGTGCGGTCGGCTCATTCGCCTTCGCATTTGCAACGAACAACATGACGCTGCTCGAGGCAGGACACCTCACTAAATTAGCAGCTATCAGTCACCTACCACTCGTAGCAGCAGGGATGGTTTTAGCTTTTCGCAAACAATATATATTGGGCGGCTTGTTATTCGCGCTCGGTTTGGGCTTGGATATTTTCAGCAATCACATTCAAATGACGTATTACTTTTTCCTTACAGTGCTTGTTTATGGCGTTGCGCAACTGATTTATAGCATTCGTAAAGGGGAGATTGTAGATTTTGCAAAGTCGGCAGGCGTACTCGTGCTGGCAGGTGTGCTGGCACTTGGTTCAGCAGCTTCCAACCTATTAGTTACGTATGAATATTCCCGCGATACGATGCGTGGCAAACCAATTTTACAAGCAGATGCGAACACTCCGAAAGACTCCGACAGCGCAGTGGAAGGCTTAGCCTGGGACTACGCGATGCAATGGAGTAATAATACGTTGGACGTTTTTTCCTCCTTTATCCCCGGCATCGTGGGGGGTAGCGGACAAGAAAAAGTTGGGCAAAATTCGGCATTCCGGAAGGCATTGACACAAAAAGGCTATCAAGTACCGGCGGAATTGGCTGCACCGCTGTACTGGGGCGCGTTACCGTTTACCAGTGGTCCGACTTATCTTGGCATCACCATATTCTTTCTTTTTATATTGGGTTTGATTGTAGTAAAAGGTCCGGTAAAATGGTGGCTGGGCTTAGGTACTTTACTTACTGTCTTTATATCTATGGGTAAAAATATGGAATGGTTTAATGAATTATTATTTAATTACTTTCCATTGTTTAATAAATTTAGAACGCCCAATTCCGTGTTGAGTATCGCTTCCTTCTTGATGCCGTTTTTAGGTTTTTTAGCATTGAATGAAATTTTAAAAAGAGATGCCGATGCAAAAACCGCGCAACGTGCCATTTTTATAGCCGGAGGTATAGCCGGAGGTATTTGCTTATTTTTCTGGCTATTAGGACCTTCGTTTTATAATTTCACCAATCCCAGCGATGCCCAACTCGTGGCTCAATATCAAATAAGCGCCGAGGTGCTGCCCGAAGACCGTGCGAGCCTGATGCGCAGTGATTCATTTCGTTCTTTAATACTGGTGTTATTGAGCGCGGGTTTGGCATGGGCATATTCACAAAATCGCATTCAAAAAACGGTATTAATTGTCGGTATTGGCGTCTTAGTTCTTTTTGATTTATGGACGGCAGGCAGACGTTATGTAGATAATGATACGTTTGTAAATAAAAGTAATTACGCCACCAATTTCCAACCCCGCCCGGTAGACGAGATTATTCTAAAAGACCGCGACCCTAACTTTCGGGTACTGGATGTGTCCGTCAATACATTCAATGCAGCTTCTACTTCTTATTTTCATAAATCCATCGGCGGTTATCACCCTGCCAAACTGCAACGTTATCAAGACATTATAGAGCGCCATCTTTCTAAAAATAATCAGAAAGTGGTCAATATGCTCAACACCAAATATTACATCGCGCAAGGGCAAGATGGAAAGGCAGATGTGCAAATTAATATGGCTGCGATGGGCAACGCTTGGTTTGTGGACAACATCCAAATGGTGCAAACGGCAAACGCAGAAATTGACTCTTTAAACACCTTCGACCCTGCAAATACAGCAATTATACATAAAGAATTTAATAGTTATGTCAATAACTTCAATCCGCAAAAAGACTCGGTAAGTACCATTACACTTACTTCCTATGAGCCAAATCATTTGGTGTATGAAACAAATACGATCAGTGAACAACTCGCCGTTTTCTCTGAAATCTGGTACGGTTCAAACAAAGGCTGGCAGGCTACAATAGATGGCAAACCGATGGAGCACATTCGCGCCAATTACGTGCTACGTGCCATGCGCATCCCAGCCGGAAAACATACGGTTGAATTCGTTTTCGACCCAAAAACGTACAAAACCGGCATCTTGCTGTCCACTATTTTTTCGAGCATCATTGTGCTGGGAACGCTTGGATTTGTTGGCTATTCAGGCTATCAATCCTACCAGAAAGCACAAAACGAGCCAAAACCAGAACCACGACCAAAGTCAGCACCTGTAGCACCAAAACCCATAACGCGACCCGCTACGAAACCCACAAGTCGCCCGACAACACCCGTAAAACCGAAGAAAAGAAAGTAAGCAGTTGGCAGTTGGCAGTCACGTACGGGCAAAAGCTCGTAAAAAATCCGCGTAAATCCGCCAAATCCGCGTCATCCGCGTTCCCATTATGTAATGAGGGACACGTAATAAGAGAGCTAATAAGTAAAGCAGTAAGGTAAATAGAATTTATTTCAATGTAAAGAATGTCAAAAATCGCCGTTATCATTCCGCATCGCTTTGTGCCGCCTGCCAACGGTGGACACGCCGCTGGTTTTGGCTTTTGCGAATTTCTGGCGAAGGAGCGCGACGTGGTCGTCATTTCCACAACGAATAATCCTGACATTCCCCTCCCCTTTCGGTTGGACCGTTTATTCAGCGACCGATTTTATAAATATTTTAGTCCAATAGTCGGCATTCGACTCTGGAAATTTCTTAAAAAAGAACAGATTACATATTTAGTAATTCAACAGCCGTTTATTGGATTATTAATGTTACCAGTTGCAAAGTTATTAAATATAAAATTATTTGTTTACGCACATAATATTGAATTTCAGCGTTTTAAAACAATTGGGAAGTGGTGGTGGCGATTGCTTTGGCTGGTAGAATGGTTTGTCTACCGGTCGGCAGATACTGTGTTATTCATTTCTAAAGATGATATGCAAGAAGCGATTCCTATTTTTAAATTAGAAGCAAGCAAATGTTTTGAAATGCCTTACGGAACGCGCTATCCCGCTGCGCCGCCCGGACGGGAAACCGCTCGTCAAGCAATTATTACCAAACATGATTTGAATGTAAATGTTTTTTTAATTTTATTTTTTGCCACGTATTCTTACAAACCCAATACCGATGCACTGGAACGAATTCTGGATGAAATAAATCCGATTTTATTACAAAAAGCAACTTTTCCATATAAAATATTAATCTGTGGCGGCGCACTGCCAGCGCGTTTCAATAAGTTACAAGCGTATCAAGATAAAAATATCCATTACATCGGTTTTGTTGAAAATATTGATGAATATGTTCAGGCTTCGGATGTAACTTTAAATCCAGTTATTACAGGTGGTGGCGTTAAGACAAAAATGGTGGAAGCGATTGCGCTTGGCACGACGGTTATCTCAGCGGCTACTGGCGCGAAGGGCGTGAATCCAACAGCTTGCGGAGAAAAATTAATTATTTTGGAAGATAATGATGTAAATGGTTTTGTAGAAAGTATTATTTATTTACAACAACAAGAAAATCATTTAACACCTGCGTTTTTTTATCAGGAATATTACTGGGCAAATGCGATTCAATCGGCTTTATCTCAGATGCCAGAAGTCACCCCGACCGCTATCGGGGAGATGCCAGACCGCTCTGCACTTAGACCTATTAAGTAACTACTGCCGATTATAGAAAAATTTTGTAAATTCTGATCCCGATGCGATTTGAAGAAAGAATACCAGAAGAACTATTCAAAGGCGACCACTACCTCGGTCGTCCGGCGGATTTTGAGGATAAAATTGTGCAGCGTCGAGTGGCGTTAGTACGCGAAATTTTGGGCTTTACCGGCAAAGATCTGAATTTATTGGATATTGGTTGTGGCAATGGCGCGTCTATGTTTTTGTTGGCGCATGAATTTAAGTATTGTCTCGGTTTGGAAGTAGAAACGGCGCATGAGTCCGCATTTGAAAGTTATAAAAATCAGCATCAAGTTGAGAATTGTGATTTCCGCATATTTGATATTGAAAATCAGGAATTAGAACAACAATTCGACCGCATTATTAGCTTCGAAGTAATAGAACATTTACGGGATGATGCGAATGTAAAATTTTATTATAATACTTTAAAACCCGGCGGCATCGCTGCTATTTCTGTACCCAATAAATGGTGGATTTTTGAGACGCACGGCGCGAAATTGCCGCTGCTACCTTGGAATCGCGTCCCGTTTTTCTCTTGGCTGCCACGCCCTATTCACGAGCGCTTTGCCAATGCGCGCATTTACACCAAAAGTAGAATCCAAAATGTATTACAAAATGCTGGTTTTCAGGTAGAAAGCATTGAATACATCACTGCACCATTGGATGTATTAAAAAATGGAAAGCTGAAAAATTGGTTGGTGAAAAATGTTTTTAAAGGGGAGACGACGAGGGTTCCGTTTTTGTCTACGTCGCTTTTTATAGTCGTCAAGCGTCCGAATCATGATTTGTAGGATTGTTAGATTTACTTGATATTATTTATTATTTCAATAATGCTGTATACACGGTCCCTACTCGCTTTGCCACTTTTTTAAACACATCAATCAGCCAGTTTTTGATGTAATAATTACCGAAAATAAAGGCGAAACTTTAAAAACGCATGGTGTGAAATTACATTTATTTATGTGGAATTAGATCCCATTTAATCAAGCCGCAGCGAAACCAGAATAAGGACGTTTGTAGGGAGCCAAAAATCCGAGTACAATATCCGATTGCAGAATGCCATTTTCTATCAACTCATCCACAATAACCGCATCCGTCCAGTCTTGCTGCACCCATACTTTTCCATCTTTAATATCAATATGAATAATGGTATGATATACGGGTGTTTTATCTTTCCAACCTACGTTCATGATCAAAAAATGATTGCGTTCTCGATCTGCTATGAATTCTGTCTCGACATCTGACTGATTATCGCCTTTAAAATGAGTATATTTTTCAAGCAATTGAATAATAATATCTTGATATTCCTTTACTCGTTCCATTGTAAAATAATTTTTTCATCCGGTTCAAATATAATAAGTTTAATATGATTGTTCCTTACAACGTGCTGAACGAAAGATTTTTGAAACAAGCTCTTGTAAGCATCTTCTGGTACTGCCACAAATAGGGTCTTTTCCTGTTCTTGCGATTGTAAAGCGGTTTGATAATTTATAAATTGCCCTACTAATTCGTGAAAAGCAGAAAGTAGCGATTTTTTAACAAAACTTTTGACTTCTACTGCTATTTTTTCTGCTCCCCGCTGCGCTGCGATCATTCGCTCAGCCCCTAAATCCACGTACAAGTATTCGTCCTCAATTTTAAGCGTATAAGGATCATGTGTTATAATCCACCCTTCTTTTTCAAGCGCTTGTTTGACAGCCTCGTGAAAAATATCTTTTGCAGGCATTTAGCTATTAGCTTTGATTCAAATTTACTACAAAAAAGGTAACTTCACAAGTTATTTTTAACACCGCGTTTTAAAAGTGCTGTATACACCGTCCCTACTCGCTTTGCCACTTTTTTAAACACATCAATCAACCAGTTTTCGATATAATAATTTTTACTCCATAATTTGGGCGTGTAAATAATCAGATGCACGAGCATCATACCAAACGCCGTCAGACTAATCAATAATAAATTTAAAGTATTTATATTCACCCCTTTTGCATCCACATTATCCCGACCGAGGGCAAAAGCGGATTGGAAAAACCAGTCAATATCAAGTTTGTAAGGGGCTACTAAATGATGAATGAATAACTCGGGGTCGTGTGCGATTTTCAATCCATCATTGCGCATCCGATGTTGTAATTCGGTTTCTTCATTATACGCAATTTTATTTCCAATCATACCTAATTTTACATCAAATCCACCGTACTGCGCCAGTGTCGCTTTGTGAATAACCATGATACAGCCAATTGCAAATTGATTGCCGTGAATGGGCGAAACCGTTTTATAAGGTAATTCATTGGTAGCCACGTATTTATCTTTGTACCAATGCGGTTTTGGATATTTGTACCAAGGAAATGCCACACCACCAAACATTTTATAATCATGATGCTGAATGGTCCATAAAGCTCTTTCTATCAAATTATTAGAAGCCAAGGCATCATCGTCGAGGTACAAAACCCAATCCGCCAGCCCTTCTTCATAACCGCGATTTCGAGCGTAACTCAAGCCTTGTCGAGTTTCTAAAATAATCCGAAAATTAGGAATTTGACTGATAAATTGTTCTACTACTGCTTGCGTTCGGTCTGTTGAATTATTATTGATGACCAATACTTCAAAAGTGCCTGGCAGAGCGGTTTGCGTAGTCAAGGATTGCAAGCATTCTTCTAAAATATCAGCGCGATTATAAGTACAAATCAAAATAGAAAGCTGCGGCTTCGTGGGCATTGGACATTCGATTTTCGAAGCGCAAAGTTCGGCAAATTCTTTCAAAAAGTGTAGCATATTTTGAAGACGCACCACACTTTGCCCACCGATTACATTTTCTTTATATCTACTTGAAATACCAATTTTCTCCGAAATTTTCCGATTTTTACCCTTGCAAACTTAAAATAATTATGAAGCGCATCTGGTGGAAAGAATCGGTCATTTATCAAATTTATCCCCGCAGTTTTAACGACAGCAATGGCGATGGCATTGGCGACTTGCGTGGTATTATTGAAAAGTTGGATTATTTAAAAGAATTGGGAATTGACATCATTTGGTTGAATCCTATTTACAAATCGCCCAATGATGATAATGGTTATGACATAAGTGATTATACGGACATCATGGATGAATTCGGCACAATGGCGGATTTTGATGAATTGTTGGAAGGTATTCATGCGCGTGGAATGCGACTGGTAATGGATTTGGTGGTGAATCACTCGTCAGATGAGCATGCTTGGTTTCAAGAATCGCGTAAATCGAAAGACAATCCGTACCGAGATTATTACTTCTGGCGACCGGAACCGATGAATAACTGGCAATCTTTTTTTGGTGGCAGTGTGTGGGAAAAGGATGACTTGACGGGTGAATATTACTTACACTTATTTTCTAAAAAACAACCCGATTTAAATTGGGAAAACCCAAAAGTGCGACAGGAAGTGTACAAACTGATGCGCTTCTGGCTCGACAAAGGAATTGATGGTTTTAGAATGGATGTGATTCCATTTATTTCTAAGCGAATGGAATTTTTGGATACGAATCAAAGTGATTTTGGAAAAGTAATAGAAGACGTGTATGCCAATGGTCCAAAAGTGCATGATTATATTCAGGAAATGTACCGCGAAGCACTCGCACCGTATGACGTGATGACCGTGGGCGAAGGCTCTGGCATTCCACCGCATCTGGCAAATTTATATGTGGGCAGCGACCGCAAGGAATTGAGCATGATTTTTCACTTCGGGCACATGGGCATTGACCACGGTGCAGGTGGCAGATTCGATCCAAAAACGTGGCAACTGGCAGATTTTAAACGCATTTTTAAGGAATGGAACGAAGCGATTGGCGAGGTCGGTTGGGTAAATGTTTTTTTGGATAATCATGATTTTCCACGCATGGTTTCGCGTTTTGCAAATGACCAAGAATATCGAACGGAATCAGCAAAATTATTGGCAACCTTGCTGCTCACGATGTGCGGAACGCCTTGTATTTATTATGGGAGTGAAATTGGAATGACGAATATTATGCTTGATAATTGGGAGGAAGTGCAAGACATTGAAGCGAAAAACGCTTACAAAGCCGCTCAAGAAAAAGGAACAGATATTACACAATTATTACAAAAAGTGAATAAAAATGGTCGGGACAACGCCCGCACACCCATGCAGTGGGACGACAGCCTTCATGGGGGTTTTACGACGGGTATGCCTTGGCTCAAAGTCAATCCAAATTATACGAAAGTAAATGTTGCAGAATCATTACAAAACCCAAATTCTATCTTTTATTATTATCAAAAATTATTACAATTACGCAAAGCGAATCCAACTTTAATTTATGGTAATTATGAAATGTTAGCAACTACAAAAGAACAACTTTTCGCTTACCGCCGCTGGGACTCGGATGGCGAATTTTATATCTTCTTGAATTTCAGTTCCAAAGCAATAGATAATATTTTCTTACCAACCGACAAAAAACTGGAAGTCTTTATTTCCAATTATCAACCCGACCCGATTTTCCTAAAACCTTGGGAAGCAAGAGTTTATAAAGTAATAAGGTGAATTGTGATGGGTGAGTAGTGATCCAGTCATACATCACCCTATGAACCCTTTGCCTTATCACCCCTTTTCCGCCAATAAAATGCCAATGCCGCGCCTGAAATTAAGTGCCATACGCCCCACCACGCCGCTATCATCGCCATACCGCCCAAGCCATTGAAAAAATTGAAAATTAAAATCAAGCCCAAACCAGAGTTGTGAATGCCCGTTTCAAACGCAATCGCTTTCGCATCATACAATGGTAAGCGATTCAATTTTGCAAACGAATAACCTAATAATAACGCCAATCCATTATTTACCAATACAATAAAAAATACAAGGTGTAAATAATTGGTAATATTATCCCAATTGCCGTAAATAGCAACGATGACAAATCCGAAAAAAATAAGTAGAGATAATACTTGCACGGGCTTGAGCAAGCGTTTGGTAAATGTGGGGAAGCGATAATTTAATAACATTCCAATAATCAATGGAATTAAAATCAATTTCACCGTCGTTCCTATCATGTCCAACGGCGATACATATATTTCTTGTTGAAACTCCTTACCGCCTGGAATTAAGGGCGTAAGTAAAGAAAATAATAAAGGAGTAGTTATTATTGCCATCAAAGTAGACATGGAAGTCATTAATACCGACAACGCGACATTTCCCTTAGCCAAGTGCGTTGCAAAATTTGACACATTCCCACCTGGACACACACTCACCAGCAGCATTCCCAGTGCGATGGAAACCGGCGGTTTGAATAGAAAAATCAGTCCAATCGTAAGTAGTGGCAACAAAATAATTTGAGAAATAAAACCCACAATTGGTATTTTCGGCTGGCGATATAACATTTTGAAATGGTCTATTTTTAAATCAAGCGCCACACCAAACATGAGAAAAGCGAGGCAGAAATTGAGCAGGGTCAATTGCTCTGGGTTAAAGTTCACTTGTACATTGTCTATCATATAATGGAGGATAGGAGGATGGGAAGATAGGAAAGCACGTTTTCCCGTTTTACCATGCTCATTTAATATCAAAAGTAAAAATTTCTTTTATAACTTCGTCGCTCTTCGCGGCAACACCAAAATTGAAAACATGAAACTACTTTTCTTATTTATTTCAAATATTGTAATTATCACTAATTTATTTACACAATCAAATTCCGATAAAATCAAAAAACTCGTCGAAGCCGACTATCCTTATCTGGAAAAACTATATCTGCATTTACACCAAAATCCAGAATTATCCTTTTATGAAATTAATACCGCCAAGCGCATGGCGGACGAGCTGCGTACCTTAGGCTTTGAAGTGACGGAAAAAATTGGAGGCAACGGCATCGTCGGCGTATTAAAAAATGGCGCAGGTCCTACCATCATGGTGCGCACCGATATGGATGCCCTGCCAATCTTGGAAGAAACGGGTTTGGCGTATGCCAGTAAAGTAAAAACGAAGGACGAACTCGGCGCGGAAGTGAGCGTAATGCACGCCTGCGGACACGATACGCACATGACCTCATGGGTAGGCGCAGCCCGCAACTTGTCGAAAATGAAAAGTGACTGGAAAGGCACGCTTGTTTTCGTCGGGCAACCCGCAGAGGAGCGCAACGGCGGCGCAAAAGCCATGCTGGACGCGGGTTTGTTTCAAAAATTTGGCAAACCGAACTACGTCCTCGCCTTACACGCAGCGCCCAACGTGCCAGCCGGAAAAATTGGCGTAAAGTCAGAATACAGCTTTGCATTTACCGATTTTATGGACATCACAGTGTACGGTCAGGGTGGGCATGGCGCATATCCGCACAACACGATTGACCCAGTGGTGTTGGCTTCCAAAATTATAATGACATTGCAAACGATTGTGAGTCGAGAAATTTCACCATTAGAACCGGCAGTCGTGACGGTCGGCTCTATTCATGGCGGTACAAAAGGCAATATTATTCCAAATGAAGTAAAAATGGAATTGACAATGCGTTGTTTCAATGACGAAGTTCGGAATGATATTATTGAAAAAATAAAACGAATCTGTACAGGTGAGGCAATGGCAGCGGGCTTGTCGGAAGATAAATATCCGAAAATGACCTTGAAAAATGAATATTGTCCTTCTGTTTATAATGAACCGCAATTGACCGCTCGCTTGAAAACCGTTTTTCAAAATACGATTGGCAAAGACAATGTCATGGATGTACCGCCGACGATGGCAGGCGAGGATTTTAGCTACTTTGGCAGAACGGCAGAAAAAATTCCAACCTGTATCTTTTGGCTTGGCGCGGTAGAACCAAAATTGCTGGAAGCCGCACAAAAAGGCGAAGTACCCATGCCGGGTTTACATACTTCTACATTCGCACCCGTACCCGAACCAACTTTGAAAACGGGTTCTATTGCAATGACCGCCGCGATTTTGGAATTATTACAAAAGAAATGAGGTTTTTAAATGATGTTTAGTAATGCTTAAAAAATAACCTCCCGATTTAAAAGGTCCTAGTAAACGGGAGAGCGGTACTTTTACATTTTACATTCAATATTTTAAATTTTGCGGTTTACTTAGTGTTTTTGTGTTAAAGTGTTTAGATAAGCCCTACAAATATATAAACACACAAACATATTGAATTATGAACAAAACTTTGACGCTGACTTTAAATCCTGCCCTCGATAAAACCACTTCTGTAGAAAAATTAGAGCCAGAAGCCAAGCTGCGCTGTGATTTGCCAAAATACGAACCCGGCGGCGGCGGCATCAATGTATCACGCGTACTCAAGCGCTTGGGCGGCGACTCCACAGCCGTATTTGCAGCAGGTGGCGAACCAGGGAAAATGTTAGAAAAGTTATTGCACGAAGCGGACGTTCGCACACAATGCTTCGCTACCAAAGGCGGGACGCGCGAGAATCTCACCGTCTCGGTAAAAGCGACCCAGCGACAATACCGTTTTGTAATGCCCGGTGCGGAATTAGAAGCTCCAGAGTATCAAGCATTTTTAGATTATTTTGAACAGAATACACCCGATTGGTTAATCGCAAGTGGCAGTTTGCCGAAAGGCGTACCTGATGATTTTTATGCACAATTATCCAAAATTGTACAAGCTAAAAACGGCAAATTCGTATTAGACACCTCCGGCGAAGCCCTCACAAAAGCAGTAGAAACTGGCGTTTTTTTAATTAAACCCAACCTCAAAGAACTCAGCGTGCTGGCTGGAAAAGAACATTTGAGCGGCATGGAACCGGAAGAATTAGCGATGGAATTAATCGAATCTGGCAAGTGTGAAATTGTAGTCGTGTCGCTCGGTCCGCGGGGCGCCTTCATGGCAACTCAAAAAGGAATTGAACACGTCATCCCACCAACCGTTATTGTGAAAAGCACAGTTGGCGCGGGGGACAGCATGGTAGCAGGCATGGTGTGGGCGCTCACGCAAGATTGGGATTATAAAAAAGTATTGCAATATGGCGTTGCTTGCGGCACCGCTACTACGATGAATGAAGGTACAGAATTGTGTCATAAAGAGGATGTGGATCGGATTTTTGAAATGATTGGTAAGAAGGGAGGATAGGAGGAT
>CAZJXN010000026.1:0-8195 GCA_964549655.1 uncultured Saprospiraceae bacterium | reverse complement strand
GGGAGGATAGGAGGATGTTTGAACTATGATTTTTTTGATTTATATGATTCGCTAACAACTTTGCGCCCTCTGCGACTCTGCGGTAGAAAAAAATGCCGTGCGGGAAATGTCTTAACTGTGATTTTTTTAATTTGTATGATTTATATGATTCGCTCATACTTTGCGCCCTCTGCGAAAAGCCGCTGCGCACTCTGCGGTTAAAAAATGCTATGAGTGCCCAAGAAGCAAGCGAATCCCAAACTTTAAACTCTTTCACCCGTTCCCAAAAATAGTAGCAATCAAAAATATCTTAATATCAAAATATCTTAACACAAACACATGATCAACTGGGGCATCATCGGACTCGGTAGAATCGCGCATACCTTTGCGAAAGACCTTGCCATTGTAGAAAATACGCACTTGCAAGCCGTGGCTTCCCGCTCGCTCGGACGCTCCAAGGAATTTGCGGACCAATACAACGCACCTTATTATTATGGCAGTTATGAGGAAATCGTGACTTGCCCGGAGTTGGATATAGTCTACGTTGCTACGCCGCATCCCTCGCACCATCCTAATACGATTGCGTGTTTGCGTGCTGGCATTCCCGTGCTGTGTGAAAAGCCCTTTGCCATCAACTTGCGCGAAGCCCGCGAAATGGTGAAAGTCGCCCACGACAACCAAGTTTTTCTAATGGAAGCAATGTGGACGCGGTTTTTGCCACACCTTCAAAAAGCGGTAGAACTCATTAATCAGGGTGCAATTGGCAAATTACGCTCTGTAAAAGCAAATTTAGGTTTTCAACCACCCTTCGAGCCGGAAGGACGAATGTTCAACTTGGAACTTGGCGGCGGCGCGCTGCTCGACATAGGCGTGTATCCTACTTTTCTGTCGGTCTTGTTATTGGGCAAGCCGGATATTGTAAAAGCAGTTTCTTACATCGGAACGACGAATGTGGACGAAGACACGAGTGCATTATTTTTGTACGATGATGGTCGAATGGCGCAGATTCATTCAAGTATCCGCTACCTTACTGGAAATGATGCGATTATTTATGGTGAAAAAGGAAATATTCATTTGCAATCCGTGTGGAATGAAGCAAGTTGGTTGACGTTGAATTTGAATAATCAAGCACCACAGGAATTCAAATTTGACCTGAAAGGACAAGGTTTTTATTTACAAATCCAAGAAGTGATGAACTGCCTGCAAAACGGCAAAAAAGAAAGCGATACACTCCCCTTGGATTTTAGCCTGGCGATAATGGAAACGCTCGACCGTATTCGCAGAAGTGCCGAGATGGAATATCCACAGGATAAGGACGTATTGGTTTCGGATAAGAGGTGACATCTCCAAACCAATCCCCTATTTTTGGCAATAGCCGACAATTCCTACCAAAAAATACTCGAAAGTGCGTCGAAAAACGAGAAAATTCTTAATTTGACCCCTCGGACAGCATCAAACTAAAATACAACCCCACACACATTGAAATCACATACTTTTAAATCCATAATTTCTTACTTAAAAAAATCAACGTATGACGAATTTTACTAAAATAAGATTTAAATCATTTGTAATTGGCGTAGTAGCATTATTGGCAGCTTCTACCTGGACTACTACTCTTCAGTCACAGACCGAGTACACGCTCACTATTACAACACCAGCAAGTGTAGCAGGCAATTATGCACTCATAAATGCATCTTTTGGACCAGCAGCTTGTTCAACTGATACCGTCAGAGGCGCATTGGCATTAGGTACTGACTCTACCGGAAGTTCGCTTGCTTGCAACCGTATCTTGAATGATTTAACTGGAAAGATTGTTCTAATAGATAGAGGGGCTTGCGATTTCACTTTGAAAGTACGCAATGCGCAGGCAAGAGGAGCAGTAGCAGTTATTATCATCAACAACGCTGCCAATGGTGGTGGGATTTTCATTCCGGGTGGCGCATCCAGTTTGGTCACTATTCCTGCATTTGGCATAACGCTTGCAAATGGAAATGCGCTTAAAGCAGCATTAACAAGTGGCGTGAATGGTGTGATCTCTCGAGATGATATAGTAGATGCCGGTACAGATATTGTTGTTTGGGGAGATACGCCCGGCGAAGGTGATTTTGCAGGCGGTTTGAATGGTTGGACTTCCAATACGATTTCCTGTTTTGGTCCAGGTCCTGATACGACCAAAGTGTGGCGCTGGAGTGCTGATGGTAGTGCGCAGGGAGGTTGTACAGATGCTGTCCTTTCTTCTCCTACTCGTTGTAATGGCATCGTTGTATTTGAATCCGATTTTTATGACAATGGCGGTTCAGCTTGCGATGCTACTGTTTTTGGAAAAGGACCTTGTCCGTCTCCGCAAGTAGGAGAACTAACTTCTCCCAACATAAATGTGAGTACCTCCAATTCTCCCAATGATTTTGTACTCCGATTTTATCAATCTACGCGCAGTTTTACCGACAACCAATACTTAATTGCATGGTCAAGTGATAACGGTACGACTTGGGATACAACGGAGATAAATGCCGATATCACTGCAAACAATTCCAGCCCGGTGCCTTCCATTCAGAGAGTAGACCTCACGGGTACTGCTGGTGCAGATAGCCTGCGGGTAAAATTCATTTGGAATGCCAACTATTATTACTGGGCAATTGACGACATTCAAATCGTGGAGAAAGAAGCAAATAACCTACGCGTGAATCCATTTTTTGCGATACCGCAAAATGCAGCTACGCCACTGGCATTTGTAGAGCCCATCGGTTTCCTTGCGGATATTCAAAATGTAGGTACTGCGGCACAAACAAATGTAAATCTGAATGTAAGTATCGAGAATCAGCAAGGAGCCGAAGTTTTCTCTACGGATTTGTCTTACGGAAGTGTACCGGCAGGAGCTTTGATTGAAAATCGTCGTTTCCCACAGCAATTTACACCTACTGTTAGAGGCACTTACTTTGGCACTTATAATATTGACGCGACCGCTACTGATTCCGATACCAGCAATAATTCACAAGACTTTACATTCATTGTTACAGATACTTTATTCTCTAAAGACTTAGCAGGACCAAGCACTGCTTTACAACCAGCTGCTGATGCAAGCTGGGATGCCAATGAACCCCATAGCTGGGCTTGGGGGCAGTACTATTATGTACCCAACGCCGGTAATAATTATATCCGCAGCGTTTCTTTCGGTATTACTGCGGATAGCACTGTAGCAGGAGAGGAAATCTTGATCAATATCTACAAATGGTTGGATGACACTAATGAAGATGAGCAGGCAGATCCAGATGAACGTCTTTCCTTGGATTTCGCCACGTACACCATCAAAGGTACCGAAAGAGCGGGTACACTCATTACAGTGCCTTTCCCAGATGCTGGGGCTGCGCCTGTAAAATTGGAAAATAACACGGCTTATCTCGTCATGATTGAATACTATGCCGTTAATAATGATAACTTCTTCATTGCCGCTACGGATGAAATAGATTATGCTGCCATGATATTATTGAATAGGGATTCACTCATGCGTCCTCGCTATGCCGGTATGTTGGGTGTAAATGGCAATTTGGATGAGGAGCCATACAGCACCGTCGGTTTTGGCGATGGTACCGGTAATGTTTATCGTATACAGCCAGTGGTACGTATGTCGGTAGGCGCTGCGCTTACGGCTACCAAAGAAGTGAATCTATTAGATAACAAATTTAATGTATTCCCGAATCCAACTTCGGATATTTTGAATGTACAATTGAACTTGGATCAGCAGGCAAAAACGGCGAATGTGCGCCTCTATGACCTATCTGGTAGAATGTTGCAGCAGTGGAGCTACGACAACATCCAGAAAGAGCGTTTCCAGTACAACCTACAAAATCTGAATAGTGGTACGTACTTCCTGCAAGTCATCACGGAGGAAGGCGCAGGTACGAAGAAGTTTACGATAGCGAAGTAATAGTGAAAAAATTAATAATTAATAATGAAGTCCGTCGAATAAATTCGTAGGAATTGTCAGCTGTCGCGGTTTCATTTTTTCATTATTCATTATAGAAAATTTGGGAGAGTGGACTTTTCTGCTCTCCCTTTTTTTTAGAATAAAAATCTTCCCATGCTATTTAAAAAACTCGAAGATATTACGCCCTTCATTGCCGGTGATGCTACCCTCCTCCGCGAGTGGTTACACCCAAAAAATGACGAAGTTGAATTACCATACAGCCTTGCCTTTGCAGAAGTAGCGCCAGGTGCTGCCTCGCTACCACATACCCTCCAGACCAGTACCGAAGTTTATATCGTATTAGAAGGAGAAGGCATCGCGCATATCGGCGACCAGATACAACGCATCCACGCAGGCGAATTGATTGTCATTCCCGCCGGAGCCAAGCAATTTATTGAAAACACAGGCGTTCCTACTTTAAAATTTTTGTGCATCGTGTCCCCGCCCTGGGCAAAGAAAGATGAAATAGTTTAATTGAAATATTGAAATGTTGAAATAATTTTTCATTTTAATTTTTATAAACTACTCTAAATCAAGCAAAAAGCGGCTGGCATCTGGCATCTCCATAGCTGGCATCTCATTTACCCTTTACTTTTTCCAAATATTGAACTATCTTTATTCCACGGGCATAGTACGACATTTTCGCCAAAATCCGACATATTCAAATAAAGTTATCTGTGAATTGGGATTTGTGATTTGCGCCGCCGTTTCACCAGTCACAATTCACCAATCCCGACTCACAAATCCCAAATAACAAATCACCAATAGCCACTATGAAAATACTTCAACTCTGCAAAAAATTTCCCTATCCCTTGAAAGACGGTGAGTCCATCGCGGTCAATAGCATAAGCAAATCTTTACATGAACTGGACTGTGAAGTAACGCTATTGGCGATGAATACAATAAAGCACTATTTTGATATAAATAACTTGCCGAACAATTATAATCACTATGAAAATATTCACACGGTATCTATTGACAATCGGGTAAAACCCCTTGCCGCTTTTCTAAATCTTTTCTCTAAAAAATCTTACCACATCGCACGTTTTGAATCGGCTGCGTTTCGGAAACAATTAATTCAGCTTTTACAAACCAAGGAATTTGATTTGATTCAATTAGAATCGCCGTATCTCGCGCCTTATATTCCCACGATTCGCCAGTATTCCAAAGCAAAAATTGCGATGCGCTCGCACAATGTGGAGCATGAAATTTGGCAGCGCGTTACCGAAAATACTCGGTTTTTGCCAAAAAAATGGTATTTGAATCATTTGACTAAAAAACTGCAACGCTACGAAATCGAGCAATTGAAAAATTATGATTTGCTGGTCGCCATCACCCAACGAGATTTGAATAAACTACAATTTTTAGGTTATAATAATGCAGCAGTCGTGGCTCCTGTCGGCGTGAATAGCACGGATTATCCAAGTCATTTCAAAAGTTTTGACACAGCATTATCGCTGGGTTTCATTGGCTCGCTCGACTGGATGCCCAATCAAGAAGGCTTGCGCTGGTTTTTGGACAACGTTTGGTCAAAACTATCTAATTATTTTCCGACGCTTACATTCCACATCGCTGGTCGGAATGCACCCCCTTGGCTTCAGCAGTTACAGTTAAAAAATGTCGTCTTCCACGGAGAAGTGCCTGATGCTCCGCTATTTATAAATCAACATTCTATCATGGTCGTTCCGCTGTTTTCTGGCAGCGGTATGCGCGTGAAGATAGTGGAAGGGATGGCGTTAGGTCGCGTAGTCGTCACCACAAGTATGGGTTTGGAGGGGATTGACGCACATCACGGGCAGGAAGTATTGATTGCGGACACGGCAGAATCTTTTATAAAAGCCATTACACTTTGCCAGAATGATATTACCTTTGCCCGGCAAATCAGTGTACAGGCACGAAATTTTGTTTTGCAACAATATGACAATCAAGCGATTGCCTCGCAATTAGTACAGGCTTACGCTCAATTGTTGCCAACAGCTTCGGAAGCCCTCCAATTATTGGAAGTTTAAATGTTGAATGTTTAATTTTTAATGTGTCACATTCAACATTGAGCATTAAAAATTAAAAACTGCGTGAAACTTGTTGTAATTACCTCCCGTTTCCCTTACCCGCTCGAAAAAGGCGACAAACTCCGGTTATATCATCAAATCAAGGAATTAAGTAAAAATCATCAAATTACACTCATTGCATTAAGCGAACACTTCGTTCCATTCGAGCACATTAAACATTTACAATATTTTTGTGCAAACATTCACATCCTGCGGCTTCGTAAATGGCATATTCTTTTCAATTTGATACGCGGTTTCTTAATAAGAATGCCATTACAAGTGAGTTATTTCTATGCCCCTTATTTAAAAAAAACGATTCAAAATTTTATACAATCGGCACAGCCCGACCATGTTTATTGTCAATTGATACGCATGGCTCCTTATGTCAGCGATTTAAATAATCCGAAAACCTTAGATTTTCAAGATGCTTTTTCCGCCGGAATGCGCCGCCGTACCCAACAGTCTCCTTTTTGGTTAAAATGGTTTTTCCAATTGGAAACCAAGCGATTACAAAATTATGAACAGGCAGTTTTTGAAAAATTTACACACTGCACCATTATCTCCCAACAAGACCAAGCCGCTTTACAGATTCCAAATAAAGAGCAAATTACCATTGTTCCGAATGGCGTAGATATAAATTTTTTTCAACCCAATATAAGCACTGCAAGAAGTTATGATCTCGTCTTTGTCGGCAATATGGGCTACCATCCAAACGTAGAAGCGGTAAAATTTTTAGTACACGAAATATTACCAATTATAAAAATCCATTTACCGAATGTAAAATTGCTCATCGCAGGCGCACGTCCAACAGCAGCCGTCAAAAATTTGGCAAGCGAAAATGTATACATTTCCGGTTGGGTTGGCAATATTCTCACTGCGTATCAAAGTGCTAAATTATTCATCGCTCCGCTATTTTTGGGAAGCGGACAGCAAAATAAAATTCTCGAAGCGATGGCTTGCGGATTGCCTTGCATTACCACGCCACAAGTAAACAATGCTATTCACGCCAGTGTTAATGAGACGATATTTATTGCCGAAAAAGCGGAGGAATTTGCTACCCTTGCTGTTAATTTATTAAATGACAACGTTTTACGCGAACGCATCGGCGAACAAGCTCGACAATTTGTAGAGCAGCGTTTTGGTTGGCAGTCGGCTACCGCTATTTTGGAGCGTTTATTTAATAATAGCACTGACCTTCAGTCGGTTTAAGAACAAAATAATATTAATATGTACTTTTCTTCAAATGATACTATGGAGTACGTTGAAACAGATACGAACGATACTTTTCAATTAAATACCATCGAAGAAGCAATTGATGACATCCGTGATGGCAAGGTGATCATCGTGGTAGATGACGAGGACCGCGAAAATGAAGGTGATTTCATCTGTGCTGCCGAAAAGATAAGTCCAACCATTATCAACTTCATGGCAACCCATGGACGAGGTTTGATTTGTACGCCGATAGACGAGCGACGCGCCGATGAGTTAGAATTAAATATGATGGTTTCTTCTAATACGGCACTGCACGAGACGGCTTTCACGGTTTCGATTGACTTGATTGGACGTGGCTGCACCACCGGCATTTCGGCTTATGATCGCTCCACAGCAATTAAAGCAATGACGGATCCGAACATTAAAGCCAGTGATTTCGCGCGTCCGGGACATATTTTTCCGCTGCGAGCGAAAACGGGGGGCGTGTTACGCAGAACGGGTCACACCGAAGCAGCAACTGATTTGGCACGGCTGGCAGGTTTTTCTCCGGCAGGTGTTTTAGTAGAAATTTTGAACGAAGACGGCACGATGGCGCGTTTACCAGAACTCATAGAAGTCGCCAAAAAACATGATTTAAAAATTATTTCCATCAAAGATTTAGTGGCGTATCGGATGCTCACTGAGCGCCTTATTACACGAGAGTTAAATGTTATAAAAAATACAAAACATGGCGAATTTGAAATCATTGCTTACCGTGACCACACCACACAAGATGTACACCTCGCCATTAAAAAAGGGCATTGGCACGCGGGCGAACCCGTACTCGTGCGCGTCCATTCTTCGAGCGAGACGGGCGATATCGTCGGTTATTTGTTTGAAGACTACGGTACACAGCTCGAAAAAGCGATGGAAATGATTGCCCACGAAGGTAAAGGTATCGTACTTTATATGCACCAAAGTGGTAATAGAGATTTGATTTTGAACTACTTACG
>CAZJXN010000025.1:7894-43162 GCA_964549655.1 uncultured Saprospiraceae bacterium | reverse complement strand
TTTAAAGTATGAAGGTAGCGCAGGTAGCTTTTCAACAGAATTAATAAAAATCTTGAAAGAAGTTTTTCATATTCAAAACATAAAAAGAGATACAAAAACTTTTGAGCATAGAACTCCACATACGTATTCTAATCTCCTCAAAGAGCTTGACGTTGAAGATTATGATTTGGTTTTACAGGTAGTTACAGAACGGGATAAAAAAAGACACGTAAATGAATCTCCATACTTCGTTTTTAAGGCAAAAATGTTGAATCAAAAAGTACCCACTCAAAAAGTATTAATTGAAACAATAAGGAAAGATGACGCGAGCATAATGAATATTATAGCTTTAAATATCTATTCCAAATTAGGGGGCACAGCGTGGACAATTGAAAAAGATGAAAAAGATAAAACAGAAATCATCATCGGTATAAGTTCAACAGTAGATTTTAAGAAGAGACGCATCATTGGGTTTGCAAATGTAATTGACTATCGAGGATGTTATCTAACTGGTGATTGTACTCAATTAAGTGATTTTGAAGACTATCAAACAAATCTGGAAGCGCATTTAATTTCAACTATTTCAGAAGTAATAAAAGACAAAAACATTCAGGAAGGAGGAGTATTACGTTTAATTTTCCATCTTACGAAAGAAGCTGGCAAGAAGAATGAACTTAAAGCAATCGAGAATACGCTTGGGTATTTTCATAAATATCAAATTCAATTTGGTATTTTTCATTTGAGTTATGGACATAATTATCGTGTTTTTAAAAATAAAGGTGAATACGATGTGGATAGAGGAACTTATATCCAACTTTCCAATAAACTGGCATTACTTCACCTAGGTAAGCCTTCCAAGACACCCATTTTAATAAGAATGGACAAACGTTCGACTTATAGAGACATCTATGCGGCATCCAAGCAAGTATTATTTTTTGCTCATTTATCACACCGAAGTTTTAGACCATCAAGCAGACCAGTAACAATTTCATATCCAGCCCAAATGGCGAAATTAGTGAGCGAACTTAAAGAAGTATCCGATTGGGATAAAGACATGTTGAATCGATTAAAAGGAATCTTATGGTTTATTTAAAATGACTTTAATAGACACCTTACACAAAAAAATCGCTGAAAAGCGAAAAGGAGAAGCTTCTCCAAAAGAGATTTTTTTGTTTGACTATTTGGACAAAAATATTACTGACTCCAAGCTCGTGGAGAATGGCACTGTGATGGATAAAATTTGCTATTCTGCATTTTTTAGATTTAATGAAGATTTATCTCTCCATATACAACAACAACAAAATAGTTCTGAAATAAAAGGGTTACACTATAAGAATAACTTTATTGAACTGCTGGCAATGGCAAAACACAATTTTGACTATGAAAAAGAGAACATAAAGAATTATGTGGCAAATATTGGAACTTTAAAAGAAAATTTTATTATCAATAAAATCTTTCCACAAGTAGGTATATTGGAAAACCCTAAAATAAATGATGTAGTTGATGATATAGTTGATAAAATAATTTTCAATGATAAATATGAAAACCTAGGTGAACTTGCGATAGAAGCAATAAAAAATGCCTCAGATTTATTAGATTTATTTATTATAAAATACGCGATTCAAAAAGCATGGTCTATACATCCCAATAAGGAATTAGAAAGGGATATTTCTGATTTTATCAGGTTTTACCAAAAAATTAAACAATCATTTGAGAGTGAAATTAGAACACAATTTATTTTTTTAGCCCTCATTTGTTGTATTATTTATGGGGTATTATTATTTTTCCTTATTCCAAAGTATTGGGAAAGTAAAGCGTTAGAGCCTCTTTTCATTGCACTGGATTATTTTATACGAGCCTTTTTATTTATAACAACTATTGTTGTTATAAGACGGATGCCTAGCTTAAAAAGTAACTATAATAGGTTAGTTGATGAAAGAGTTTCTACAAAAATTCTAAAATTAGGCATATTTAAAGCAAAACTTGATGATTTGGAAAATAAATATCCCATAAATTTTTAGAGAATCCTTCAAAACACCGCCGCCACCTGCGCCCGACCCACATGCACCACCCGCGCTTCGCCCGTTTTCCTTCCTTCGTAACTAAGGTTGAGGCGAAGATTTTTAGAAAGTTGGCGGTCGAGGCTGAGATTCCAGAGGTAGTTGTTGCCGGGTTGTAAGCCGTTGAGAATGGCGAAGCCGACGGGGGAGCTGGGATTGCCGTTGAAGGCGATGTCCACGAGGGAGGCGCGGAGGCGCAAGGAGGTACTGGCGGTGCGGTTATAGGTCATCTCGACAGTAAGATTGTGTTGATTAGAGGATTCTGGCGTTTCGCCCAAAGTATTGCGGTCACTTTGATATTTGTAGCTCAGGATGGTGCGAAAACTCTGCGAGGGCAGATAGGTAAATTGAGGCTCGGCATTCCAATAGGTAATGTTGTAATCGCGGTTGTCGAAAAATTCGGAGTCACTGAAACGTGCGCCCTGCGCGAGGTTGAATTGCAGACTGATGCTGCGGGAGGCGTTCACGCGGCTGCGGAAAAATCGTTCGGTATTGCGTCGGCTCTCGAAACCAGAGGTTTGTACAAATTTATTGGACAAGCTGGTGTTGCCGATTTGCAAGTCGTACTTCGGGTCGGCGCGATTGAAAAATAAGATATTGCGAATGTTAGAACTGACGGACACGAGCGAGGTGTCGGCAATGTCCAATTGAAAAGGATTCCAAGCGGAAATATCGTCCGAATCTTGCGTTTTGCGATTAATAGTCAGGGTGCTTTGCGTAGAAAATTTACTTGCAAAATTTCGGAATCCTTTTTGGTTAAACCACACGGCTTTGGGCGTGAATTGTAAGCTGCTGTTGAGATTCACGTAGTTGGTGCGGATGTATTGATTGGTAAAAGTGTTTACACGCACGAAGTCGGCGAGGTCTTGGAATGGCGCGATTTCCATCTCATTGGGTTGAATAACGCCGTCATTATTGTACAAGGAATCGAGCCAAATGTGTGTGCCCTCGCCTTGGCGTACGCGCACGAAAGTGAATTCCAGCCGAGGTTCTTGTCCAGAACCGAGTTCGTAAGTATTGTTTGCTCGTAACGCGCCTTTCCAAAGCGTAAAATTTACATCGGTGCGACCGAGAAAGGTTTCGGAATCGGAAGATTGTTCGCTGATGAGCAAGTTATTTAGTAAACGTAATTTACGATATGTAAAATTACCAGCTAATTGTAAAGTGCGTTTAATATTCCAATTTCCATTTACATTCGCTTCATTGGCAACGGTGCTTTTTATAAAATCACCACCCAAAGGTGCGAAATCTTCCCGCTGGCGGAGGCTGGCTCCAAAGCTGAATTTTTCGGTAATGGGACTTTCCAAAAAAGCGCGGTAAACGTTATAGTAAAAACTTGCATTTGTAAGTGTGTCATTTGCAGTTTCAAAACGGCTGTTCTGCTCGCGTTCACCTTGAATACCAATTTTCCAATTGTTGAGTTTTGGAAAGGTTTTAGTCAAACTAATATGTGGTCTAAAAAATCGACTTCTCTCGTCGGTAGCATCGGCTAACAATAAACTGCCTTCCGCATCGAATTCAAATCCCGCTCGATTTAAATATAATTTTGCAAAATGGCGGTTGCCGTTGTAGAGCGATTCGCGCGTAAAGCCGCTAAAGCGGTATTGTAAAATAAAGTTGCCTGTGCTTTCCGTGCGATTATTACGCGAAAGCGAGTCTCCACCTGCATCCACGGCCCTAAAGGGTAGACTATCCCGCAAAGACGTGTTCCTACGTGCAGACGCTTCCCTGAAGGGAAACGTCTTTTTCAGGCTAAAGCCCGCGCTACCCAAGTTTTCCGTCGCTTTCTCTACAGTACCAAAACCTTGTACATTCGTCAAACTCCAATCGCGCAAGAATTCTGGATTGCGATAGGGATTCAATGGTTGGAAGGTTTTTTGGACAAATTCGTAGCTCACATTTGCGTCAAGCGTCCATAAACTATCTAATTTGAATTGCTTATTGAAAGTTGTAAAAGCGGCTAAGCCCGCGTCGTCACCAGCGTCGAGACGAGAAAAGCGATTTTGGTCATTGCGGCTGATGGCGACTTCGGTTTGTAAATTACTGGTTTTTGACAATTTATATTCGCCGCCAACAGTGATTAATTGCTGCTGCTTGGGCGCAAGGAGCTGAATGACGGGTTCGTAATCGCCTTGTGGCTGGCAGAATTGATTGCGTCCGACAAAACGATAGACGCGTTCGTTTGCAATTTGCTCATTGTCAAGGATGTAATTGCCGCGACCGATGCCAACGAAGGAAAATTGGGCGGTGTATTGCGCGCTATCAGGATTGGTAGAATAAACTAAAATGGAATCAGCCATTCCACAAGGAAGCAAGCGTTCTTCCAATTTGTACAGCACTTGCGTGGAGGTAAAGCTCGACGTATCAATGCTATTAAAAAGTGCGGTTTGGTCGCCGGATTCGCTTAAAATTCTTTTTTGGTCGGCACTCAAATCTTGTCCGCCGGTGCTGGTGCGGCTGTCAGCTTGGTTAAAAATATTGGCGTAGAGTCTGAATTTATCTTGTTGATATTCCGTGTTAATAGCATAAAAAGAACGTAAATAACTTTGGTCAGAATATTCAAATTCTATAATAATTCGGCTGTCTTTTGTAATGAGTCGTTTATTTGTAAATATAATTTCACCGCGATTGTAATCTACAACATAGTCATACTCAATGCCGCGTTGCATCAATTGTCCATCCAAAAAAACTTTTTCGGTGCCAGCTAAAACGATGATAAATTGTTCGCCTTGTGCGCCGAGGAGTTTGTAGGGTCCTTGATTACCTTCGAGTTGTTGGATTTGATTGCGCGTGAATTGTCCGCGCGAGACGGCGATGCTGGCGCTGGTGTTGAGTTTGCCTTTTCCCAGCGTGCTTTGATTGCTGAAAGTCGCGCCCTGCAAGCGTTTGAAGTAATTCATAAAATAGCTATTGGGGCGTTGCAAATCGTAATCACCGGCGATGAGTTTGTTGTTTTTCTTTTTTAATTGGATGAAAATGCGGTCAAATTCTTGTAATTGCTGGGTGTTGCCTTCGGGTTGAATGGGGATATTTTCATCAGAAATGGCAGCGAGAATTTCAATGCCTTCGCCAATGTCGCCTGCGAGTTGCAGATTAAAGCTGGAATTTAAGACCAAATCCTGATTGTTGCCAAAGGAAATGCCACGCGCAAAACTGCCATTGTAATCCAATCCTTTAAAATCTAATAACGATTCTTGCCGCTCGGAATAAGGATTGTAATTAAAAACGATTTGTCCGTCTTCGGTTTTGACGGCTTGGGTGGTGTCGAGGCGGACGTAGGTTTTACCGAGATTGTAGGGAAAGACGCGGTAACGGATTATTACAATTGAATCTATGGACTTTTGCCAGTACAGGTCGGTGTTGTAGATTTTATAATAAGAGGTATCGAGTCGTTTGCCGGAAAGGCGGAATATTTCGATAGAAGTTGGGATGATGGTGAGAGAGTCGAGGGTTTGGCGCGGGGAGGTTGTGATGGTTTTAGAGCGTAGATTGGAAAGGCTTTGCGGTTGACAGAAAGCGGAAATTAAAATAGTTGTAAAAACTGAGCTAAGTAAAAATATTTTAAACCGCAAAATGTAAAATTTTAAATGTAAAAAGTAGAAGTATTGCCTGCTCCACTCGCTCTTCTAACGCAGAAAGAACTTTGCTTGTTACAATCACAACGTACGGCATTCAGGTAATTGTCGCGCTCGCAACAAGTGATTTTACATTTTGAATTTTGCGATTTTGAATTTTATATTTTTCCTGAACAAGTATTTTACAACCTAAAGGTTGTGGTACGAGGTCAGCGTAAATGCTGGGCTACCTCAACACCGTCACACTTCCCGCCACTTCACGTTCCTGTCCTTCGCAGACGTATTTGACGCGGTAGAGGAGTACGCCAGGATTGATGACTTCGCCTTTGTAATAGCCATCCCAGTGCAGAAATGGGTCGGCGGTGAAGAAGACGCGTCCACCCCATCGGTCAAAAATCTCGAAGGAAATTAATTGAGAAATGGCAAATGGATTGCTGATGCCGTAGGTTTCATTCAAGCCATCATTGTTGGGTGTGAATGCTTTTGGCAGATAAACGGCGCTACAATTCAGGCTATCCGGGTCAATGACGTTGATGCGAATCGTGTCCATTGCTATACAGGTGGAAATGTTGTCAAAAAAACTGAGTGTATACTTTTGCAAACCAGCTTGTGGAGGTATGATGACTGCATTGGCTTCGATAGGTGGGGTCACGCCCGTAGGGGGATTCCAGCTAAAATCTGTAGCACAGGTGTTGGAAATATTGATTTGGACGGAGCCGCCGAGATAAATGAGAGTATCCCGATTAGTGATAGCGTCGGGGGCGATGTAGAGTTCTCGGGTTTCGATTTCATTGAGTGCTCGATAATAGACTCGAAATTCATCAATCAATCCGTCAAATCGGGCTTCATTCGGACCGGGGCAAGCACTGTTTCCGATGATCAGACCGCCATTGTTGGACAGATTGATCCGGCTGCTGGTGTTGGCTTCCTGCCGCAATTGCCCGTTGAGATAAAAGCGAACCCGCGTGCCTTGGCGTACAATCGTAACCTGATACCAGCACGTATTTTCACTTAATTTTTCTACAAAGGAGATGCTTTTACTTTGATTTTCGCCTATGAAGATATTGAGCACTCGAGTTATAGGAGCATATCTTATGTAAAATGCGTTATCCGTCGTGCAGTCGCTGCGTCTTTTGGACACTAAATATTGCGTACCGGCATTGCCAACGGCTTTAAAAAAAAAGCTGAGTGTAAAGTCTTCTGTGTCAAACTCTTGAGCCACGGGACCTAACAATTTCAACTCTTCTTCTACGCCATCCAAACGGAGTGCGCCGCTTATCGCACCACAACCAAAACCGGGCATTCCTTCCGGTAGACCCGCGTTGGCAGAGTTGCCAGTAGCATCTGCAAAACTATTGTTGAATGGATAATAGGCGACTAATCCAACACTGGTTTGCGCTGACAGCACGTAAGAAAATACAGTAAATAGGAGTAAACAAATATGTTTCATGGGAAAAATCGGTTCAAAGGTTTGACAGTATATCCAGTTGTGAGCTTGCACAAGCAATTGCTCAAACGTGATTTTTGATACAATATTTTTGATGGGCTACATTTCAAACTGCACTCATGGCGTAATTTTACCACATCCTGCTGTAAGGGACAAGTTAGACACATCGGTCACATAGCTGTATATGTGATAAAGCAGTAAGGGAAAGTCCTTCTACCCTCTACCAGTATCCCTGTACTTTCCGCTACTTAAATAAATCCGACAAATCGCCCATACCCGGCGGGAGCATCGTTTGTACCATTTTTTGGGTTTCTTCTCCCTCTTTTTTGGCGGCGAGTTCCAAAGCGCGATTGACGGCTACCATCACCAAATCTTCCACTTGCTCCACGTCATCCCATTCGAGTGCTGCTTTATCAATAGAAATATTTACGATTTCCCGATTAGCAGTGGCAGTCACTTTGATAGCGCCGTTGCCAGCTTCCGCGTCCACGCGAATGGCAGCGAGCTTCGTGCGCATTTCTTTTTGCTGCGCCTCCATATTTCCAAACATATCTCCGAACATAGTAATTGGTTTATGGGTTGATAGGGTTGTAGGGTGATGCGCTTATTACTTACCACCTTGCAAACCTGTCACCTATTTTAGAAACAAAGATAAATGGCTTTATTTGTTCATTCCTTCCATTATTCCAATTTTCCATTCAAAACACGCAATCCATCATAACATTTTCAATCGGATGCAATTTATATAAAAGTCGCACCTCTACTGTTGTGAGTGCCCGATTATACACGCGTAACTCGTCGAGTATGCCTTTGAAACGCCGCACGCCGTCAGTGCCGACACACGGACTATTTGCAAAAGAAAGCACCATGTCGTTCTCCAAATCCAAACCGCCACAGCGATAACCCTCGTGCTGCAATTCGCCGTTGATGTACGTTTGGGCTTTGAAACTCTCGCGTACGAGTGTGAAATGCTGCCAGCCATTGCCCGGAAGGGTGGGAGAGATGTTGCCATAATTTTTAGAAGGAGTTTCGTACACGTCGGTTTTTACTTGCAGATTGGTTACATCCAACAACAAATCAAACATTCGATTTTCATCACAATCAGGTCGCTTGCCCAATAGACTTTGACGACCGATACTGAATTGTTCTGGTTTGAAATAAAAACTGATAGTAAAATCAGAAGTGCGAAAATAGTTATTCACTTTGCCAGGAAATTCTACATAATCATCTACGCCATCAAACAGCAAGCCTTCGTCCTCAATGCCACACCAGCAGCCCATACCGCCAAAAAGTTGTCCGTCCGAGCCGTTGTTGGTCTCGTCGCGCGCGTTGCAATCATTAAAAGTATAGTGGGCTATTAGCCCTTCCTGTAAAGTATTTGCGGGCGTGGAAGCGAGGGAGAATAAGAACAACAGCGCTAAGCACCATTGATAGGGTAGACGTTGAGGCATGGTTTTGAAAGTTTGTAGGTTATAAATCTAATGCTTGTCAGTATGGCATACTTCAGAAATATGTCACACTCACATTATAATAAACGCATCAAAGTCATTAATTGCCGATTTTGCTGCCCACAATTTCTTGAATAAGATACACCACACTGATACCGGTAAAGAAATACCAATCATCTTTTTTACTATTGCCATTCAAACTCACGCCGTCAATATAATCAGAAAACGTACAACGGGTGCCAAATTCTGCTGCTATCAGCCAGTCTTCTGTAATATCAAAACGCACACCAGCCGTAATTGGGATAACCAAAAACGTACTTTTTGCTTTGGATTCTGGTATTTTAAAACGGTCTTCGGTAGGTACGTCCAAGTTGATTTTAGTAAAAGCGGCACCCAATCCGACGGATATAAAAGGAGAATATTTTCGACTGTACAAGCCCGTAGTACCATAGCGGTCACTGGCAAAAAAGTGCCATTCGGGATGCACGCCCAACTCCAGTATCGTGGAGCGCATCGTCCAATTGCGTTCTCCGGCTACAAAACTGGGGCGATTATCATCTTTACCCGATAATTTTGCCCAAGTGGCGCTGCCTTTCAACGCAAAATGTTCGCCAAATAAAAAGCGATAAATCCCTCCCACTGCCGGACGAGCTTCAGAAGCGGCAATGGGCGAGGGCGCTAAGTCACCCTGATAATAAGCAACACCAAGAAAAATACCACCCTCGGTGCTTCGTTGGGCATTTAAAAATAAGGAAAACAAGAGCAAACCCACTAATAGTGTCCATTTTTGGGCATTCATCTGTTTAGGTTTTAGGTGTAAAAAAATGCGCTATAAATTACTTTTAAATATTTGAAAAGGCAAGATACGTTGTTTTTTATAGAAATTTACTTGAACAAAATGCGCGTGGAAAGGTTTTTCCGCTTGGCATCCATCCAATTTTCTTACTTTTGCAAAATAGAAGGTATAAATTGGGAAACGGAGGAAGGAAGCAGTGGAGCAGAAGAAAACTAAATTTTTTCAACCCACAAGTCTTATATTGGATTTAAAAACGTACTTAATGATTAAAAAATAAAGGGAATGTCAGGTGGAAAGAATGTAGCATTTGAATGAATGAAAAATTGAGATTAAAATACAAGAGCAATGCCTTTAGATCAAATAGATGTGGACAATATGACGCAACGTACGAATAGCAGCGGTAAGGAAATGACTTTTTTAGACCACTTGGAGGAGCTTCGGTGGCATATCATTCGCAGTTTGCTGGCAATCGGCGTAGCAGGAATTGTGCTGTTTATTTTTCAGGACTGGTTATTCGGTACGGTGCTGTTTGGTCCCACGCACAAAGAATTTTTATCTTTTCGTTTGTTTTGCAGTATTTCTCACTCCTTGGGTATGGGCGATAATATGTGTATCGGACCACCGGAATTCAAAATCCAAGCAATTGGTTTCGGAGAGACCTTTATCACCAGTGTGAAAGTGTGTTTTCTCACTGGTTTGGTGATTGCCTTTCCTTACATTTTTTGGGAATTATGGCGCTTTATTGCGCCCGGCTTGCATGAGAAAGAACGCGCTGCTTCTCGTGGAGCTGTGTTCGTTTGTTCTGCCCTTTTTATTTTTGGGGTTTTATTTGGCTATTTTATGGTGGCTCCGTTTGGGGTACGCTGGCTGGGTGGCTACACGCTGCCGGGGGTAGAAAATACACCAACTTTGGGTTCAATTATCAATTACATGGTGATGTTTACCTTACCGAGTGGACTATTTTTTGAGTTGCCAGTGATTATTTATGTGCTGTCAAAGATTGGATTTGTGACGCCCGAAGCCATGCGTAAATTTCGGCGCTACGCCATTGTATTGACTTTGATTATAGCAGGCGTACTCACGCCGCCCGACCCAGTTACGCAGTTTTTGGTGGGTATTCCATTATATATTTTGTATGAACTCAGTATTTTTATTTCCGCACGGGTGGCGCGGCAACGCAAATTGAGAGAGCAAGAGGAAGATATGTTACCGGCTAAGTAGAAAGTTGGTACAAACTAACAAGGTTTTAAAAACCTTATTGGTTTCCAAATGTCTTATACTGATTATCTATAAAAATCATGCACAGAATTTCGAGCAATCTGACGCTGTTTTATAAACTTTTTTTTCCTACGTTTTACGCCAGTTTTCTGGGAGCGGTGACGATTGCTGCGCTTAACCTCGGTGGTGTGCCTTTGCTAACGAGGATTTTATTGGCTACTTTTTACGTAGGAAGTTTAACGCTATTGGCATTCACGGTGCTGCGCCTGAAGCGGGTAGAAATAGACGACCAATTCGTACACGTCACCAATTACTTTCGTCACTTCCGATATCCTTATCATAATATTGAAAAAATAGTGGAGAAAGATTATCGTGTTTTTCGCACGGCTACCATTTATTTTCACCAACCCGGTTTTTTTGGTAAAACAGCGACATTTGTACCCAGTGGTAGCTTGTACAATTTATTTTGGAATGAGCATCCAGAGCTACGGGTGGAGTGGCTGCGCAAGAATTAAAAAATGAAGAATGAAAGAATGAATAATTTCCGCCTTACTCATTCCTTCATTGTTAATTATTCATTTTTTAATTTTCCGAATCACACCCAATTGGCTGCCCGTCCGGCATCGCCTGTATCGTCGGCAATTTATATTCCGCCGGGTTATTTTTAAACATCCGAATCTGCTCTTTTAAATACAAAAGGTGCGCTTGTTGGTCAACATTTGAACCGGTTTCTGTTCGGTTTTCCAATTCGTTCACTTTTAGTAATGCAATGGCTCGCACCTGCCGCATCACACTTTCATCGCCCGCCAGATTCAACAAATGATGTAATACCAATTTTTCATTATTTCTTGCAATTTCTTTTTCATAATCGGAATCGCTTTTTACTTTCACCGATTCTAACAATTGTTCAAATAAGTCATTCAACGACAAGCGTTTGCCATCTCGCGCGTGCTGCTCCACGACTCGCGCCAATCGAGCCGGATTTAACAACATCGTCAAGGTATGATTCGCCGAACTCTCCGCTGCTGCCAGCGGATCAAAGGTATTGCCGGTATAAACTTTAAACAATTCGCGGTCACGGCTGTAACCCGGCGGTTGCGGTGGAATGAGTTTGATAATATTTTCCGGCAAAGCCAGGAAGTTTGGATTCAAGGTTTCTAATAAAATTTTCAAGGCATCGCGCTGCATTTTGTCGTCCACCATTTCGTTCGGCTTTTTGCCATCGCCACGCACGGCGTAACCGAACTCCGCGCCGCCCACTACTTTCGACGCGCCTTCCACTTGATACCGATGCGACAAATAAAGTGGCACCAGCACATTTTCCAAAGTCGCCATTGGTGCATTTGGCATAATATTTTTCTCGCCAAATCTGCTCAACGCCGTTTTCCGATTGGTCATCATCCGCCGCAACTCCGTCATCGGGTCTTTCCCATTGTCCCACAAGTGCGTAGATGGATGCGCAGAGCTGCCGGGGCGACCGTCTTGGTCGGTGAGATAGAGCAAGTTCATTTTCGTATAAGTCTCCGTCAAAATATCGCGCAACGCTTTCGCCTCGTCCGTCCCTTTCGGAAAATCTTGATATCCATATATAATAACTCGCTTATCCCATTCACCAATTCCAACTGCATACGCTTTTGAATAATCCGCTTCGCCTTTCTCATTGATGGTCACCATCGGATGCGGATAATCCATGACCGAAGCATTATTATTGACGCTTGCTGCAAAATTATGTTGAATGCCCAACGTATGTCCCACCTCATGCGCCGACAACTGCCGCAGCCGCGCCAACGCCATTTGCTCCAAACGCGGGTCGGGCTTCTCGCCATTTTCGTACGCTTCTACTAAACCCTGTGCAATCAAAAAATCCTGCCGCACCCGCAGCGAGCCCAGCAAAACGTGCCCTTTGATAATCTCGCCCGTGCGCGGGTCGCTCACCGAACTCCCATAGCTCCAGCCCCGTGTGGAGCGATGCACCCAGTTAATCATATTGTAACGCACATCCATTGGGTCGGCATCTTCTGGCAACACTTTTACTTGAAACGCATTTTTATAACCTGCCGCCTCATAAGCCTGATTCCACCATGAAGCCCCTTCGATTAACGCCGAGCGAATCGGCTCCGGTGTGCCTCGGTCGAGGTAATAAATGATTGGTTCTACCGCTTCACTCACCTTCGCTGTTGGGTCTTTTTTTTGCAACCGATGGCGTGCAATAAACCGCTTCATCACGGGCTGACTAATCGGCGTGGCATAATCCATGTAACTGATATTGTTGTAACCGGCGCGTGGGTCGAACACGCGCGGCTGATAATTCCCATCCGGCAATTCTACAAATGAATGATGCATCCGCACCGTCACTGCATCCGCCGACGGCACGACCGACCGAATGTAGCCACCCTTTGGTTCGCCCACAAACGTAATCGTTGCTTCAAACTCTGCGTTTTTCGGAAAATTCTTCGTCCGCTCCAAAAATACTGCCGAGCGCGTGTCATCCAAGCGGTATGTGCCCTGATTATTTGCAGTTAATCTTGGAATCACCCCGTGTGCATCGCGTAACAAAAACGGTGTAAAATCAATTAGCACTTTGTCTCCCTCTTGCATTTCTGCTTTAAAACCCCAGATAATAGACTTCGCAAACGCCTGCTCCACCGACTTCCGCTCATCCCCATTGTCACTCACCGCTCGAAAATCATAATTCGGCTGCAACAACATAATTTTCGGACCACTCCGCACAAATTTTACAATCCGGTCTGCGCCCAACTGGTTCCTATCCAAGCCAATATCATTCGAGCCTACGCCCTCCGTCAAACCATTTACATACAAAAATTCCGTATCCCATTTATCAATTTCCAGCCAGATTTTGCCTTCTTTTTCATCCCAATAAAACTTAAAATAGCCATCATAGGCTTTCATATTCGCTACTTTCGTCGCGATGGTTTTGGCGGCGTCCGTTTGCGCTTGCCCCTGCGCCCCGAACGGGAGCATCGCAAAAGGGAAGCATAATAATAGTAATAGGTGTAGGTGTCGCATTGAATTGAGTTTTTAGGTTGGACAAAGGTATGGACGGACTTTATCCGCCGCGGTAGGATGTATCGCTTTGGAGATAACTATTCGCTTAGTTCTTGAATAATTTTTAAAATATGCTTTTCTAAGGAAGGAATATCAGCGGTGGCAGTTTCCCAAACGGTTTCTATATCCACGTCAAAATAATCATGAATCAACTTGTCTCTCATGCCCGCCATAGCCCGCCAAGGTAATGAAGGATATTTTTCGCGCAAGGCTTTACTCACTTTTTTGGTTGCTTCGCCGATGATTTCAATTTTCGGATAACCGCATCTTGTTTTTCCTCATCCTTTAAAAAATTTGCATAGCTCACATCGTCCAAATAGCGCTGCACTTTCTGGATGCTATCCAGAATATGGTCGAGATAAACCAAATCATTTTTATTCATTGGAAAATCGTTATCAAATCTTGTTCAATGGCAGCTTTCAATCGGGGATTTTTTACCGCATTTTCGGTAACTAAATCTACTTTGATACCCATTTTGTCCGATAATTCTTGCTCAATTGCGACTAATTTCAACAGCCCTATGCGTTCCTTGAATAAAATCAGAATGTCTAAATCACTATCCAAACGCTGCTCCCCACGCGCATACGAGCCAAAAATGCTGATTCTCGCCGGTTGGTAAGGTTGGAGTAATTGAATAATATGCTGTTGCAAATCGGTAAGAATCATACTTCAAAGTTACAAAAAAGACGGAATATTATCAAGGTTTTATCGCATCCGCCTGCGCCAGTGCAAATGGCAAGCATAATAGCAGTAGTAGCTCACTCGTAGGTGTCGCATATTATGATTAGATTTTTTTAGTTAGACAAGATAGGAAATTTTATTTTTCCTCAAATGGAGGGGATAAAATCGTTTTGAGGAACTGACGTTTCACTCTTATTGTCACTATATTCGTTTTACAAAAAGTAAAAAGATGGGAGCGCTTTTATTAAAATTCAATCAGTTAGACGCTTTTCAAAAACAAGAAGTACTTGACTTTTTGGATTTTCTACTATATAAAAAACAACAACCAACAGCGCAAGAGAAGCCAATAGACGAAGCCGAAAAAAGGAGAGAAGCCGCCGCTTTGTTACTAAATGACTACCAAAATGATAAAGATTTAATTGTCTTCACCGTTCTTGACTCCGACGATTTTTATGAAACGAAGTGAAATCTGGCTTTAAACCCCTTCGAGTCTCCTGCGGAAGACTCGGCGTGGACGGAATCTCTAAATTTTGAACTGATATTTCTACAAATTGTTTTTATATTTGTCCACACAGCAATGGATTCTAAGAAGAGGAATTTGATTCTAAATTTAAAGCAAGAATGACTAATAAAAGTCCGATAAAGGTATTTATTTCCTATGCTCGAAAAGATGAATCTTTTAAAGACGAGTTAATAAAGCATTTAAAACCGCTTGTAAGAGATAATACAATTCAAATTTGGTACGATGCCCTTATAACACCTGGAAAGAATTGGGATGAAGAAATTAAAATACACATCCAAGAGGCGCAAATTATTATTTTGTTGATCAGTGCTGACTTTATGGCATCGGACTATATCTATGATGTAGAAATTAGTAAATCTTTGGATAGGTCTCGAAAGCGAGAAAACATTATTGTTCCCGTTATTATCCGTCCTACAAGTTATTTATCTTTAGAAATAAACAAATATCAAGCTCTGCCCAAAGACGGAAAGCCTATATCTACATGGACAGATAAAGACGAAGCTTGGATGGATGTTACAAGAAGCTTAGAAAAGCTTTTCGATTCTTTGTCTCAAGGCAGAATCAATCTAGAAGAAAGCAAAAACTTCTCTATCTCTATTATTAATGAAGACGAAGACAGGAATATTAAAGAGCAGTCAATAGATAGCATTGCTCAGATAAAAAATCTTATTGTTAAAGGAAATCTCGATAGAGCACTAACTTTATCCTTGAAAATCTTAAAGGAATACCAACAAGATGATTCATATAATTCAATATTATTGTTGTCATCAAGATATAATAGTCTAAAAAGAAATGAACATATGGGTATTATAAGTTATTCGGAATCTCAGACAAGCAGAAATCAAATAACACATTCGCTTCTATCCATTTTAGACGAAATAGAAAAGTACCCAGTTTAATATGGCAAAATTGAACCAGTATAAGGACTTTGAAGAAAAAGGTCTTTATTTTGAAGATGGTAGTATAAAAATTAACACGAAGGCTGACTTTGAAGTTTACTGGGAAAAACTAGTAAACTTCGATGAACTTTATACTTACAAATTTAGAGGGTGTACAGAGGCTAATTATAAACTTTATAATTCTTCTCAAAGATATTGGATTGAGAAAGAATTATCCAAGCAAAATATTTACTATCATGATTTTATTAAGAAATTGATTGTTAAATGTAAAAACTGGAATGAAAAAACCATATTTAAATTTTTCAATTTAAATGGTATTGGTACGAACAATGCACTTGCCTACCTCAGTTATATGCAGCATTATGGTATCCCTACACCTTTGTTAGATTTTACGCATAATCCTTTCATTGGACTATATTTTGCGGTCGCAAATTCTTACTATGATAATTCAAGTGAAAGTGAAATAAATAATTACTGCTCGTTGTATATTGTAGATGAGGCGAATCCGTTTTTTTATTCTACTATAAAAACCTTTGAAAAAGAAATAGTGAATGAAAAAAATGGAGACATAGATTATGATAAGTATTTAATTAGTTATCCAATTCTGTTTGTAACGAGTGAAAATGCAGCTTTTAAAATGCTCAACAATACCAATATTGTCAATCAACAAGGGATGTTTTTTTATAATAATAATCCCGATTCGCCCATAGAAAAAGTGTATCACGATTCGATAGGTTTTATAAAGGAAGGCATAACTGAAGAGGAATTTTCCAACTTAAGATATTCAAATTATTTTGCATCCTGCTGGAATTTTCACAAAAGCTTGAAACCATATATTCTATCTAAGCTAAGAGACAAAAGAATATCAGAAAAATTTATTTTTCCTGATAATAAAGACCTTAAAGAATATACGCTTATCTCTGCATTAGAAGAAATCTGATAGAGCATATTCAATACGAGTCCACATTCACGCGTATCGTCGAGTAGCCGTCGGTGGTTTGCAGGGTTTCAATCGCTTCTAATAACGTTTCTTTGGCGTACTGAATTTTCGTCCGCTCCGAGTCTTCCAAAGCGTCTTGCAATAAGCGCATGATGGAGACTCAGTTGAGTATTTCCGTTCGCGCTGGTCTGTCAAATAAACAAAATAAAGAAGACGCAAACCCGCGCCGAGTACTGACCCGCTACCTTTCCATCTCCCCCAACACCTTCCGAACCGCTTTTTTAAAAGCTGGGAGGTCAAAATCAGGAATACCTTGCAGATTTTCAGACTCTAAGGCAGCCAGTGTAATGCGTACTGCCATTGCTTGTACTTCACCAACGGTGGATTGTAAGATACGTTTGTAAAAAAGCGGCAGGATAAAATTGAGGGATTGGATGTCCATATTTTCATACGCCCTGTACTCGATTTTATTGGCAAACTGGTCGTCATCGTACTCCGGTGAATCGGCAATGAATACAAAGGCAGCTTGATTGACACCACTGCCGTAATCGCTGAATTGGATTTCTTCGTTCAACAAACGCTCTATGGGTTTTAAATCCATTTTGCTTTCCGTTTGGGCATCGGTGTGTACAAAAAAGTAGAAAGCGGGTCGTACCTGAACAGTCATGGCAGTTTTTTTACAAATTAAATTAAAATCAGCAGTAAAGCAAGCTATTTATTTCTAATCACTTCTAAAATTCCCCGGCGGAAGCAAAATCGGCGGACTTCGTTTGGCATTCTCTGGTAGAAACGGGTAATCATAGATTTTAAGCAATTCCATTTCTCTACATTCCTGAAAAGTGCCTTCAAATTGAACGACATACACCAATCGCGGATCCGGCAAACCCTGCGTATATCGTCCCTTTTCTTGTTTTGTCGTAGAACCATATTTCCAAATTTCATCAACAAACAAATAAATGATAGTAGTATCAGGACATTTATAGCAAGGATACCAACCGTTTTGACTCGCCACTAAAGCGTATTGTTCTGATATTTCTAATCTTTGAAGTGCCTTCTCTTTTTGTTTTTGCCGCCAAGGTAAGAGTGTAATGTTGCCCTGCTCGTCTATTTTATAAAAAGGCTTTTGTTTTGCCATGTTAAAAATCATTACACCTGCGATTCCTATCAACAAAAATAGCAACCAAAGCGGCAATTTTTGCTTCGTTTGTTCTGGTTCGTAAATAGTTGGCGTTTTTAGGGGAGCTTTGACCATTTAAAATGCTTTTTTTGGCGAAGAAAGATAAAGCAAGGGAATTTGCAAAAGATTGGATTAGAAAAGAGCGTTTTCTTGGTTTATATCTGTTAGTTTTATATCTTCTCAGTCTACTTCTCCGTTAAACCCACCGCCACAACACCTTTTGCCCAATCCGCTCTCGTTCTTCTACCAGCACCCTTTCACCAGGCAAAAAATTCCATTGTTCATACTCCGGTATGACTTGCTCACAGATGAAAAACGTACCATCTTCCTGCGGCTCGGCATCTACCGGACGCCAGACCGGAGTGCCTTCATCCAATAATTCGACATATATTTTTGTGATTGCTTTCATAATTTGATGTGGTTAGTACAAAAAACCTGCTTCGCCAATGTGCAGTAACGCTTCGGGAGTTTGAAAACTGTAAAAGCAGCGGATAAAACCTCCATCCTTATTTATACAAATGCTGGTCTTTCACATAATCAATCCCATTTTTTTTCAGATAATGGATGCCCCATTGACTGATAAATTCATATAAAGGAGCGAGCGATTCGCCCTCTTTTGAAAGAAAGTAAGCTACTCTATAGGGTTTTAAGGACAATACCTCTTTTTCTATCAGGTTGTCTCTTTCCAATTCTTTTAACTGTTGGCTTAGCATTTTCTCTGATATTCCCGGCAGGTTATCCCTTATTTCACTATAGCTTTTTCTCGAAAATTGGTGGAGATGTGAAAGAATAAGTAATTTCCATTTACCACTGATAAAGCTAAGTGTAACATCTATCGGGCAAATGTATGTTTTATCATTTAGATGAATCATATTCTCTTTTTTGTGGATATAAGTAAATAATTCAACCCTACTTTTTGGTAAGATATTGTTTGGAAGATTCAAATAACGGAGTTTTGCAGCTCAAAGATATTTAAAACTAAAAACGTCGTTATGAAAAAATCATTCTTTATTACAACCCTTTTTACTCTTTTATTTCTAAACGTTTCTTACGCTCAAACTAAAAATGCAACAATGGACAACAAAAACTATGCGGTAGAAATTATCAGATACAACATTCCTGAGGAAGAAAGGAATAATTTTGAAAAGGCTTACATCGAAGCGGGGAAATATTTGCAAGCATCGAAATATTGCCTAAGCTATGAAGTAATACATGGAAATGACGAACCCAATCATTATATGGTTATTATCAATTGGACTTCAAAAGAAGAGCATTTGCAAGGATTTAGAAAAAGTGCCGAATTTATGCCCTTTTTCAATTTAGTGAAACCTTTTTATAACAATATAGAAGAAATGAAACATTATGATTTGACAGCTAATAAGTGGGTAAGAGAATAATTACCCGCTCTCGCCCGCCATCGGGCGGTCATTTCTTGACCATTCACTCCACGAACCCACATACAATTTTGGAATTTCCATACCCGATTGCGCCATTGCCAGCAGCGTATGGCAAGCCGTCACGCCAGAGCCGCAGTGTACAATCACTTTTTCAGCATCGAAATCACCGATTGCTGCTTCATATTTTGTTTTTAATTCCGCTGGCGATAAATAAAAACCTTTTGTATCCAAATTTTCAGTAAATGGAATATTAATCGCACCGGGAATATGACCGGCAATTAAATCAATCGGCTCCGTTTTACCGGCATAGCGGTCGGCATCGCGCACGTCAATGACCATGGCATCCGACGCGTTTGCTGCTTGGGCAACTTCTTCCATATCTGCCATCGGCAAATGCCAAACATCGGTTGGATAAGCTACTGTCGGATTGGGCGTTTCAATTCCAGAATTGGTTGGAAACCTGGCATCCATCGCTGCCTGAAAACCACCATCGAGTACTTGCACTTTTTGATGTCCTACGGCTCGGAGCATCCACCAAAAACGCGCGGCGGCGTTGGTACCATTTTTATCATCATACACAATGACCTGACTTTGAGGCGTGATGCCTAATTTCCCTAAGAATTGAGCGAATTTTATAACTGGAGGCAATGGATGTCGCCCGCCTTGTGCTGCGTTATCCGTTTTTTCAGAAAGGTCTTGCTCTAAATCTACCCATCGTGCGCCTTCGAGATGGTTATTTTCATAATTTTGTTTGGCGGTTGGACTGGAACGAGCATCTATCAATACTAATTCCTTTTGGGAACGAAGTAAAAGTAAATCTGAAGCACTTATAATAGGATTCATATTTTTATAATTTAAAATTCTTACAAGTACCTAGGTGTGGCACATTTCCAAAATGCGCCGCACCTAAATATGCCGACAAATTACTCAACTTCCATTGATTCTACGACCTCGAGCATATATTTACTAAATCTTTAAAATTTAGCAAATATTACGTTAACCACTCCAACCGACTGCAAAAAGACATTTTTTGAACTACAAAGCGCTTATTTTTGTAAGAAAAATATTCGATATGAAAATTTTAAGCAGTTTCATTTTTATGATATTGATGACTTTTATTTCAAAAACCCAAACTTCTCAACCCGAAGAACTCGGCAAAGTCCAGTGGATACGCAGCTATGAGCAAGCTTTAGCCAATTCTAAAAAAGAAAATAAACCCATTTTTATTATTTTTCAAGAAATTCCCGGCTGCGCGACCTGTCGCAATTACGGGCACAATGTTTTGAGTCATCCGCTGATTGTGGAAGCGATTGAAGCCAATTTTATTCCGCTGGCTATTCATAATAATAAAGGTGGCGAAGATGCTAAAATATTAAAAAAATATAATGAACCCGCTTGGAATAATCCCGTCGTGCGCATTGTGGATGCGGAAGGAGAAGATATTACAGAACGAATTAATGGAAATTATAGCCAATTGGGAGTCGTACAAGCGATGACCGAAGTGTTGGGCGAAAAAACGCCAACGTATTTGAATTTGTTGTGCGAAGAACTCATTGCAGAAGCAGAAGGTACACAAACTGCCACGCTTTCCATGTATTGCTTTTGGACGGGCGAAGGGCAATTGGGTCAACTCGACGGGGTGGTCGCTACGGAACCGGGTTTTATGAACGGACACGAAGTGGTGCAAGTAAAGTTTAATCCGAATATTATTTCGTTTGAAAAACTCGTGAAAGCTGGCAGCCAAGTAAGCTGTGCCGACCAAGTCTTCACCGATGATGCGCAACAGAAATCTGCTGCGGAAAAAGTATTAGGTAAAAATGCTACGGGCAATCAAAGTAACTTCCGTGCCGATGAAGACCTCAAATATTACCTCTCGCACACGGTCTATGCCCACGTGCCCATGACTGCGTTGCAAGCCGCACGCGCCAATGCACTTGCCGGCAAACGAAAATCACCAACGGAAGTGCTGTCGCCCAAGCAAGTTGCATTGGCAAAATATATTGAAGCGCATCCGACTAAAAATTGGAAAAACGTGATAGGAGAGGATTTGATGACGGCTTGGGAGCAAGTGAGCGCGAAAATGCAGTAAACTCTTTTATCGAGTAACTCGCTCTAGGCGAGTTACTCGATTTCCCAATGATTAGCAAAAGTTAATAACTTTTGCAGTAACAATCGTGTTAATTATTTGAGGATTTGTAACGATTTTTATTTTAATGATAATGCCGGTAAAAAGTAAAATCTGACTTCTCTACGCTGACATCTGACTTCCCAATGGACGAAGGCTACATCAAATTTCAAACCCACTGGCAACCAGCGCCCGCCCTACCCACAGAAAGTTTACAAGATTTAATTCAACAACGGGATGCCTTGCACCGTTTAGGACTAATCGGGGTGTATGAAAATGGCATTGGCTATGGCAATATTAGTCAGCGTTGGAATAATGAAAATGAATTTGTAATAAGTGGCTCGGCGACGGGGCATTTAGTAAATGTTTCAACAGCGCATTTTACATTGGTTACAAAAGTGGACATTGCAAAAAATAGGGTGTGGTGTGAAGGTCCGATAATAGCGTCTTCTGAAACCATGAGCCACGCCGTTATTTATCAGGAATGCCCCGAAATACAGGCGGTTGTACACGTTCATCATGCAGCGCTTTGGAAAAAATTATTATATCAAGTGCCGACTACCGATGCAAGTGCCACGTATGGTTCTCCCGAAATGGCATATTCGATTATAAATTTATTAAAAAGCAGTAATTTGCGACAGCAAAAGATTTTTGTCATGGAAGGGCATCCGGAGGGCATTTTTGTGTTTGATGAAAGCTTATCTAAATGTGCTAATTTGCTGATAAGTCAATTTGCTGATAAAAAGTAAAAAGTTAAATAAAACGAAACCAATTATAATGAGTTTAATACTACCGTATTCAAACGTTCAGCCAACCCCTCCACCTACGCCAGCCTCCAGACGGCGAGCTATCGGGCGCTATGTTGCGCTAGGTGTTTCGGTGTTGGTCATCGGTTTTTTGATGTATACCTTTAGTCAAATTGTAGTTTATATAATCGTTTCGTGGGTATTGTCTATGCTGGGCAGGCCCATTGTGCGTTTTTTTCAGCGGTATTTGCGGCTCGAAAAATTGAGTTGGGGTATCAATGTCAGTGCGTTGCTTACTATTTTAGTTTTTTTTATAGTCATCGCCGGCTTATTACTTATGTTTGTACCGCTCGTAGTGCAGCAGGCGCGGGCATTGGCAACTATTGATTATAATGCAGTTGGCGAATCTTTAAATAATTATATTGCACAGTTTAATACTTGGTTGTCTTCTTTAGGTTTTGAAACGGACAGCCGTCCGCCACAAGAAATTTTGCGGGATACCTTAGCAAAAGTTTTTACACTCGGTAGTGTAGGTGCTATTTTTGGTACTTCACTGTCGGCTATTGCTAATCTTATAGTCGCTATTTTTTCTATCGTTTTCATTACCTTTTTCTTTTTGCGCGACCAAAATTTATTTTTAAATGTGCTCACTTCCCTCGTACCAGAAAGTTACGACGAGCGCGTGCGCAATGCACTCGAAGACAGCAGTACCTTGCTGACGCGTTATTTTGGTGGCTTGGTACTGCAAATCACGTGCATCACGGTCTACGTCTCCATTTTGCTATCCATTTTGGGTATTAAAAATGCGATTTTGATTGGTTTTTTTGCGGGTATTATGAATTTGATTCCCTATCTCGGTCCAGCATTTGGTGGCGGTTTAGGTATCTTGATTTCCGTTTCTTCCAATTTAGATGCCGATTTTTCCACGGTTTTATTGCCTATGATTCTCAAGCTGTTAGCAGTATTTGTGACGGTACAATGGTTTGATAATTATTTTCTATCCCCTACTATTTTTTCTAAAAGTGTAATGGCGCATCCTTTGGAAATTTTTATCATCGTACTGGTGGGTGCTCAAATCAATGGCGTAGTGGGCATGGTGCTAGCAATTCCGGCTTACACGGTCTGTAAAGTAGTGGCACGAGAATTTTTAAGTCGCTTCCGTTTTGTAAAAAAACTCACCGAACAAATGGATGTAGAAATGCAGGACTCAGATGAAAAACGAGCCGAAGAAGCGCTGGAGGTGAAAGGGTGAAAAAGTGATTGGTGATTGGTGATTGGTGATTGGTGATTTGGAAAATAAGTTTGAAGAAATTTTCCTACAATATGATAGGAAGGACGAGGTATAAGATTTTAATTGCGCAAACAGCTCTACTTATACTAAAATAAAATTAAAACGACGTATTCAAATCTTTTTAAAATCGTGTAAATCAATTGATTACCAACTGCCAACTGCGTACGGGCGACTGCATACTGGTATTAGAGCCAGCCAACATGAAACCACAGCGGTTAAAATCCGCTGTGGTTTCCAATTTTACATCGCATCCGATTCCAACGGCAATTGCACGACGAAAGTAGTGCCCTCGCCTATCTTGCTTTCTACTTGAATGGTTCCATCATGAAAATGAACGATTTGGTCTACGATGTAAAGCCCCAGTCCCATGCCTTTTATTTTATTTCTGCCGGGTGCGCGATAAAATTTATTGAATATTTTATGCGTTTCTTCTTGCTCAATACCAATACCGTAATCTTTAATCTTTAGCGTCACCTGATGGTCTTCTTGTTGCAACATGACATCTATTCGGTCTTTGCCCGGCGAGTATTTGATGGCATTATTGAGCAGATTAGCGATGACTTGCTCAATGCGTCTTCGGTCTCCCTGAAACATTTTACCGGTTTTGCCTTGTATACCGATGCTATGTAATGGGTATTCTAATTGGGTATTATCTACCGTTTCGAGGATTAAGGCGTCGAAGTCAAAAATTGATATTTCATAGGAAAGTTGTCCTTGCTGCACCTTAGACACATCCAGAAAATCAGTAATTAATCCGCGCATTTTTACCGAACTATTGTAGCATTTTTGCAAATAGTTGGCGATTGCAGGAGAGCTGTCTTGTGATTTTTGCATCAGGCTCAAATAACCCAACAAACTGGTAAGCGGCGTGCGCAACTCGTGCCCGGCTATGCACATAAATGCGTCTTTCTGCTCTTCCGCGAGTTTTTTGTCGTTGATGTCCACGCAGCTACCGATGTACCCGGTGAACGTGCCAGAGGAGTCATAAATAGGAACGCCTTGGTCCAGCAGCCAACGATATTGCCCATCGTAACGTTGCAAGCGGTATTCCATTTCAAACTTTTCGCGCTTGTCAAAAGCGGTGATGTAAATGTCCAGACACCGTTCCATATCCTCCGGGTGAACATCATCTGCCCATCCATTTCCTATTACTTGCTCCATCGTTCTGCCGGTAAAATCCAGCCACACTTGGTTAAAGTAATAACAGCCTTTGTCCAATCCTGCCTGCCAAATCAAAACGGGTGCCGCATCTGCCAGCATTCTAAATTTCTTTTCACTTTCGGATAAAGCTTCCTCTATGAGTTTGCGCTCATGAATGTCCGTCACTGCACCGATAAAGCCTTCAAACGCACCGTTTTCGTTGAATCTTGGCAAGCCAGCATCCAACATCCAACGGTAATTGCCTTTTTTGTCCATCAAGCGATATTCAAAATAAAAAGGAATACGTTGTTCGCTGGCATTCATAAAAACTTCGCCTGCCATTTGGGCATCGTCCGAGTGTGTGGCATTGATCCAGCCCAATCCAAGTTCTACTTGTTCGGCTTGACCGGTGTAATTGTACCATTGCGAATTCAAATAAGTGCATTGACCATCCGCATCTGTTATCCAAATCATGACGGGTACGGTGTCTGCCATTCGGCGGAATAGTGCTTCGTTTTGTCGGATTACTTCCTGCGCTTGTTTTTGCTCCGTAATATCTAGTACGGTACCTACAAAGCGATAAGCGATAGATGCGTCATTAAAAAATGCTTTTCCTTTTGCCCGTATCCAACGTAGTTTTTTGTCGGTTATGCCTACCGTTCGGTATTCGATGTCATATTCACCGCTGCCTTCCGGTTGGAGCACATCCGATACTACTTTTTTAGTTCGTTCCAAATCATCAACATGTAAGCCCGACAAAAACACATCATAATCTACAAAGGCATCCGCTTGCAGTCCAAATAGGGCTCGGGTTCGATTATCAAAAAAAAGTTCGTTTGTGATGGGATTCATGTCCCAAGTACCTAATTTAGTTGCCTCTGTTGCAATGCGCAAACGTTCTTCGGAAGCGTGTAGTGTTTCTTGTGTCCGTTTTATTTTGGTAACATCAATCACCGTACCAAGCAGTCTCATCGGCTGTTGTGCCTCAAAGAAAACCTGACCAGAAGCAGCAATCCAGCGTTCTATCCCATCTGTAATACCAATGACGCGATACTCGGCGTAGTATTTTCCATCGCCATTGGGGTCAAGTGCTTTATCTACTGCTAATTGCGTCAGTGCGCGGTCGCTTGGGTGTACCCCTTTCATAAATATATCGTAATCTGGCTCTCTATCCAGCGGCAAGCCCCAGCATATTTTCATGCGCTTATCCCAGATGATTTTACCCGTTTGCGGATGCCATTCATGGATACCCACGTTTGCCGAATCCAACGCTAATTGCAAGCGAATTTGACTTTCATACAAGGCTTCATCGGCGCGTTTGCGCTCGGTGATGTCGCGTTGCGTACCCCAGGCTCTATACAAGAGTCCGTTTTCGACAATACCGATTAAGTTGTTGAGGAAAAAAAGCGGCTGTCCATTGCGGTCCACCTCCTTGGTTTCCGTTTCGGTAAGGCGGTAGCCGGATGCAATAAAAGCCCGTAAATATTCAATATTAACTTCATCATCCGATGGCACCATTTCTCCCAGGCGCGCTCCAATGATTTCTTCGGCTTTATCAAACCCATATAACTTTGCCATCTCATCATTACATTCGGCAAGGTAGCCGTGCAGGTAGAATTGTCGAATGAGTTCATCAGGCGGGAGCGTTATATCTAATGGTTCTTTAATTTCACATCGCCAAATCGCTTCTGAACTTTGCGAGACGAAGGCGCGGTAACGTTCTTCCGATTGGCGCAGGGCTTCTTCCGCCAGTTTGTGCTCAGTGATGTCGTTAAAAAGAATGCCGACTTTTCGACTTTTGGGTCCGCCGATGCGATACGCATACACATCAAACCAGCGTCCCATTGCTTCTGAATCATCCACAAAACGAGTCGGTTCGCCCGTTAAAGCTACTTTGCCATACGTTTCAAACCAATGTTTTTCCAAATTGGGAACGAGTTCGAGCGCCGTTTTACCAATGGCATTTTGCAATCCGCTCTGTCGTTCAAACGTGGGATTTATTTCTACAAAGCGATAGTCAATGGGGTGGTCTTTTTCATCAAATAACATTTCGAGGACGCAAAAACCTTCGTCCATGGATTCAAACAGCGTTTGGTAACGCTCCTCACTGGCACGGCGGGCGGCTTCAGCGGTTTTTCGCTCGGTGATGTTTTGCGAAATACCAGCGAGGCGCGTTTGTCCGTCGGTGGCATTGGGAGTCATCACAGCTTGACTGCTCACCCATACGACTTCCTGCGTGGTGGGGTTGATGAGTCGAAGTTCATGTTCAAAAGTGGTATGCTTTTCAACGGCTTCGGTGAGCTTACGACTAGTTTCCTCCAAGTCGGCTTCGTGCAAATATCCGACTGCTGCAGAGACACCCTCCGGTAATTCAAACCCCACGATATTGGCAAAATTCTTTGAATTGTGCAATTGATTCGTCGTCGGATTGATTTCCCACGAATACATTTGGGCAGCATCCATTACAGTTTGAAGTTGTTGGATGTTAACAGCCAGGGCTTCCTCTGCGGCTTTGCGCTCCGTGATGTCAGCAGTGACGCCCACCATGCGGATTGGTATGTTATTAGCATCATATTCCACCCGTGCATTTTGTTCCAGCCAAATCCAGCCGTCGGTATTTTTTCGACGAGAACGATAGATAGAGTGTAAGGGTTTTCCGGTAGCAAAGGTCGTTTCTAAATCCTTGTTTAAGCTTTCAACATCAGCAGGGTGAATGAATTCTTGGAGAATGGTATTTTTATTGAGCGGCGTATCTGTTAGGTCGAAGCCAAATATTTCGTGCATTCGCTGTCCTTCCCAAAGCGCGGTATCGTGTTGTATATCGTATTCCCACACGCCGAGTTGAGCGGCTTGGGTTGCAATTTGTAAGCGTTGCTCGCTTTCCTCTACTTTCTTGCGGGCGAAGACTTGCTCGGTGACTTCGGTGGCAGTTACGATGATGCGATTAACGAAACCATCCGGCTCGGAAAGGGGTTGGTAGACAAAATTGAAATAGCCGGTCTCTGTTTTTCCATTTCGTATCAGCGGCACCGGATATTCGTTACCAAAATAAGGCTCGTTGCTTTGAATAACTTTTTCTAAAATAGCTTTGATAACATGCCCACTTAACTCTGGAAATACTTCTTTAGTGGATTTGCCGATGACCTCTTCCTGCGAGCGGTTGACCAATTGAAAATACTGATTATTTGCCATTTCAAAAACATGATCCGCATTCAAGATGGCAATACTGACTGGCGTTTGCAAAATCAAATTGCGCAGCCGGTGCTCCGATTCTGAACGAATGGCAGCAATTCTCAAATGCGTTTGTACCCGCGCCATCAATTCTTTAGCAGAAAAGGGTTTGATTAAATAATAATCGGCACCCGATTCTAAGCCATCCATTTGGGCCTCTTCGCCGGCGCGTGCCGAGAGCAGGATGACAGGTATGAGTGCAGTTTGTGGATTTTGTTTTAAATGTTTTAATAATGCAATGCCATCCATGCGGGGCATCATAATGTCGCTTAATATCAAATCTGGCACTTTTTCGCTTATCAGTTGTAAGGCTTCTAATCCATCGTGTGCTGTTTTTACTTCATATTGAGGTTGTAATAATTTCTTGATATAATCTCGAATGTCGGCATTGTCATCGGCTAATAAAACATAGGGTCTTTTGCCATTGGAATCGGATTCCGTTTGCATTTCTTCTACTGCGCTTTGCGAAACAACATCCAATGATTCAGGTACATCCGGCAGCCAGCGCAGGGCTTCTTCAATATACGGTTTGGCGATTGTACCCAAAGCAATCGAGGTGGGTGGAGTGGTGAGTTGTGCTGTTGACAGATGCGCCGTACCCATCGGAATAATCACGGTGAAAGTGCTGCCCTCGCCCAATTCGCTGTTGACCCAAATACTGCCTTTATGAATATGGACTAATTCTTGTACTAAAGACAGCCCGATACCTGTACCCTCGTGTGTTCTGCCCTGCACGTTTTGCACTCGATGGAATCGCTTGAAAATATGTTCTACTTCCTCTTCTCCAATGCCTACACCCGTGTCTTTCACACTCAATACAGCGTGTCCGTCTGCTGCTCGCAACTGCACTTCAATCGAGCCTTCTAAAGTGTATTTAAAAGCATTGGAGAGTAAATTCAAAACAATTTTCTCCCACATTTCGCGGTCTACATACACTGGCAACCCCAAATCTTCACAATCAACGATGAGTTGCATCCCTGCCTTTTCAATAGCGGAACGGAAATTGCTGGCAAGGTCTTTGGTGAGTGCGCACAAATCGAGTGGCTCGTAGCTGGCTTGTGCGCAATCGGCTTCGATTCTGGAAAAATCAAGCAGGGTATTTACTAATTTCAGCAAGCGTAAGGCATTGCGATGCGCGATGTTGAGATTTTCTTTGAGTTCAATCGGCAAATTTCCATTCGCAGTAGTCAGTACATCTTCCAGCGGACCGAGCAGAAGCGTGAGCGGCGTGCGAAATTCGTGACTCACATTGCTAAAAAAAGTGGTTTTGGCGCGGTCAAGTTCGGCGAGTGCTTCGGCGCGTTTGCGCTCTTCCTGAATGGCGTGCGCATTGGCAATGGCAGAGGCGATGTGACCGGCGGCAAGTTCTATAAAACCTTGATAATCATTATCAAATGATTGGCGTGGACTGATCCCAGCCACTAAAAAACCAGCAGGAAACTCTTGAATGCCCGCTTTTTCGAGCGGTAGCACGGCTGCTTCTTGCGTCCAAGCATCTGTCCAATTGGCTACTGGTAGGTATCCAATTTTCGTTTCAATGTTATTTACAAGCTGTAACCGATTGGTTTCCAACACTTTTTTGAAATGCCAGATATCAGATTCGCTGCCAATTTCAATAACGGCAGGAATCGCGTTTTTATAGGGTTCTGGCAAAACGGTTTCGACAAAACGAGCGGTTTTTCCATCCTCCTCCAAGAGATAAAGCATTGCGAATGGAACGTCTTTTGAATTTTCAGCCAAGGTTTTGGCAGCAGTATGGCACACTTCGTGTACATTTTTAGCCTCTATCAAACTATTGCTACCCAAATCGCGCAAGGTCTGCAAGCGCCGCCGGTTAATGACTTGCGCCGTGACTTCCATCACCGCACAATACAAGCCACCCACGCCATCGGCATCATCTCGGATTGGGCTGTATGAAAAAGTGTGATACGTTTCTTCTGAAAAACCACTGCGTTCTAAAAAAAGCAGGAGTTCTTCGTTCCAACTTGCCTCGCCGCGCTCTACCACTGCTTCGACTTGTGGGCGCAGGTCGGACCAAATTTCCGACCAAACCTCCATCGCGGATTGTCCAAGTGCAGTCGGATGCCGAATGCCGAGGGTAGGCAAATAGGCATCATTGTAAAAATAACTCAACCGCTCGCCCCACCAGATAAACATGGGAAAGCGGGAATTGAGCATGATTTGTAGGGCAACTTTCAGGCTTTGAGACCAAGAATCGGTTGGTCCCATCGAAGTTTTCGACCAGTCCATCGAACGCATCAGTTTGCCCGTTTCTCCACCACCAGCAAGAAATGTTTGGCTTGGGGCATTCCACTCCTTCATGTGATAAACTATTTAAGCATAGCAATCTAAAAAAAACTGAATTAGTAAGTGCTGAGGCACTTTTATTTTTAACCGCAGAGGCGCAGAGGCTCTGCGTTTCTTAGTTGCGCCGTATGGCGGGAAGAATAATTAATTGATTTTCAATGTTTTGTGAACTGCCAACTGCTTACCGTAAACTGCCTGCTTACTTAGTTCGACCTAAATAATCGCCACATCTGAATTAGCTAATTTAATTGATTTTCCCTTTATTATGCGGGGTTCAATGGTCAATTATAAATGGTCAATCACTAATTATAGCTGTATACATCGAACAATCGTTTTTTGATACTGTTAACCCTATTCAAACAGTGCTAAAATGGGGTTGACATCTTATCACAAGATAGCTGTTTTGAAAATTATTCTATTTGTTTGCAACAAATTATCTGCCCATCCTTTCTCTACAATAGAATATATGTAACATAGAATTTGCAAACTTTTACCCGTTAAATTATGACACCAAACGCTACACGAAAAAAGAACATTCTAGTATGTGATGATGACCAAGAGATTTTAGAGATGATTGTCGAGACGTTGCGGATGAATCCAAATTATGAAATTATCAGTTTCGGTAATGGAAATGCAGTACTGGAACATCTTAAAACGAATTCACCACCGCTGGATTTACTCATTCTTGACCTTTGGCTGCCAGATATTGACAGCGATGAAATGATACCTATTATCCGACAAGACGCTACCACAAAAGACATCCCAATCATCCTTATTTCGGCTATTGTGAAAATTGAAATCGTAGCGGACGAATTGGGCGTGGAGGCTTCCCTTTCCAAGCCCTTTTTATTAGAAGAATTGGAGTACAAAGTGGACCAACTGCTCTCCAATTAAAACTTACACCTAAAAAAGGATGCTCTAAAACTTCTCACAGCCTGTATTGTTCAGTGCCGAATAGCCGCGGCTTCTGTTTTTAGCTACTTTTGTTCTTTCCGGCGTTTTTTAAAGGAGTTGAGTGATGGACCATTTATAATTGACTCCTGCACAATAAGCTGACAATCAAATAGATAGCTATTTTGATTGTCAGCTTATACAGGTCGAACTACTTACCGCGTCAAATACATATACCGCTGCCGATCCAACTCTCGGAAATAGGGATCAGATAAATCTTTAATAAAATAAATCGCTTCGCCCGTAGATTTCATTTCAGGACCGAGGTTTTTATCTACATCTGCAAATTTATCGAAAGAGAAAACAGGTACTTTAATAGCGAATCCACTCGGCTGGGGCTTGATGTCGAAATCTTTCAACTTATGCGTGCCCAACATGATTTTCGTCGCAATTTGTAAATAAGGTACTTTATACGCTTTCGCAATGAACGGAGTGGTGCGCGACGCGCGTGGATTGGCTTCAATGACATAAACGTGATCGTCTTTCACTGCAAATTGTACATTGATTAATCCTCTGATATCCAAGGCTTTCGCTAACTTTTCGGTATATTCTACCATCGTGCTGACGGCTTGCACCGAGAGGCTATACGTGGGCAGCACCGCCGCGCTATCGCCGGAGTGGATTCCGGCGGGTTCAATATGCTCCATGATGCCCATGATGTGCACGTCGTCGCCGTCACAGATTGCATCAATTTCGGCTTCTTTGGCACGGTCGAGGAAGTGGTCAATGAGGACGCGGTTATCGGGCATGTGTTTGAAAATCGTCAGCACTTGATGTTCTAATTCCGCGTCGTTGATGACGATGCGCATATTTTGACCCCCTAAAACGTAAGAGGGACGAACCAAAACTGGATACCCGATTTGATTGGCAACGCGCAAACCTTCGTCCGCGTCATTGGCAACGCCGTATTCTGGGTAGGGAATTTCTAGGGCTTTCAATAAATCCGAAAAAGCACCTCGGTCTTCCGCCAAATCCATATTGGAGTAGCTGGTGCCAAAGATTTTGATGCCGTTTTTGTAGAATTTTTCTGCTAGTTTCAATGCGGTTTGACCACCCAATTGCACGATCACACCTTCCGGTTTTTCCAATTCTATAATCTCCTCAATATGCTCCCAAAAGACCGGCTCGAAATATAATTTATCCGCCATGTCAAAATCAGTGGAAACCGTTTCTGGATTGCAATTTATCATAATCGCCTCGTAACCAGCCTCTTTTGCGGCAAGCAAACCGTGTACGCAGCAATAATCAAACTCAATGCCTTGCCCAATCCGATTTGGACCAGAACCCAATACAATCACTTTTTTCTTATCACTGGAAATGCTCTCGTTTTCAGAATCAAAGGTGGAATAAAAATAAGGCGTTTTTGCTTCAAATTCGGCAGCGCAGGTGTCCACCATTTTGAAGGTGCGGCGAATACCGAGTTTCTTGCGTTGGCGTGTGACTTCGTCTTCTTTCAGGCGTAGCAGCCAAGCGATTTGCGCGTCCGAGTAGCCCACTTCTTTCAATTCTCGAAAAAATTCCTCGGGTAAGTCTTCCGCCACGTTATAGCGCAGGAGTTGCTCCTCCATTTTCACCAAACGCTTGATTTGCTTGATAAACCAAGGGTCTATTTTGGTCAGTTTATGCACGGTTTTTTCCGGCACACCAAGACGCAAAGCATCTTTGATTCTGAAAATCCGGTCTTCGGTAGCGTGTTCGAGGCGTTCGAGAATATCCGAGGTTTTAATCCATTCTTTAATATCACCGCCCAAGCCCATTCGACCATTTTCCAAGGATTGACAGGCTTTTTGCAGTGCTTCTAAAAAATTACGTCCGATTGCCATCACTTCTCCTACGGATTTCATTTGCAAACCCAAGCGACGGTCGGCACCATGAAATTTGTCAAAATTCCAGCGCGGCATTTTTACAACCACATAATCCAGCGTCGGTTCAAAATAAGCGGAAGTCGTTTTGGTAATCTGATTTTTCAGTTCATCCAAGCGGTAGCCAATCGCCAGTTTCGCCGCAATTTTTGCAATCGGATAGCCCGTCGCCTTACTTGCCAAAGCCGAGGAACGCGACACGCGCGGGTTGATTTCGATGACAATCCAATCCTCCGTTTCCGGGTTTTGCGCAAATTGAATATTACAACCACCCGCAAAATTGCCGAGCGAGCGCATCGCTTTGATGGCTTGGTTGCGCATATCTTGGTAAGCCGTGTCGGAAAGCGTCATTGCGGGAGCTACTGTAATACTGTCGCCGGTATGGATGCCCATCGGGTCAAAATTTTCCACCGTACAAATAATGACCACATTATCTGCTACGTCGCGCAAGAGTTCCAATTCAAATTCTTTCCAACCCAATACCGCTTTTTCTACCAACACCTCATGCGTGGGGGAGAGATTCAGACCATTCCGCAAAAGAGGCGCAAAATCCTCTTCTTTATGAACGAAAGCCGCGCCTGTACCGCCGAGTGTGTATGAAGGTCGTATAACAAGCGGAAAACCAATCTTTTGCGCTGCTTCTTTACCTTCCAAAAAAGAATTGGCAATGTAAGACGGCGCGACGGCTAAACCAATATCAATCATGTGTTTGCGAAACAAATCTCGATTTTCCGTCAAGTCAATGGCAGCCACATCCACACCAATCATGCGCACACCGTATTTTTCCCAGATGCCGAGTTTATCTGCATCCACGCACAAGTTGAGTGCAGTTTGACCGCCCATTGTAGCCAGTACCGCGTCAATCTTGCGTTCTTCTAAAACTTTAATAATGCTTTCAACGGTGAGCGGCAGCAAATAGATATTATCCGCCGTAATCGGGTCGGTCATAATGGTCGCCGGATTGGAATTGATAAGGGTCACTTCGATGCCCTCTTCGCGCAGCGAGCGCGATGCCTGAGAACCGGAGTAATCAAATTCGCAAGCCTGACCAATAATAATAGGACCACTACCGATAAGGAGGACGGAACGGATAGAAGTGTCTTTTGGCATTTTTTTTTTAACTGCAAGGGGACAATGGCTATTTGTCGCTTGCTTTTAGAGGCTTTTATGAAAAATCGGGCAAAGATAGTTATTTGGATGATAAGGTGATGGGGTGATAGGGTGATTTTTTTGGGTGAGAGGGTGATTGGTTTATAGGGTGATTTTGGGTGCTAGATTAAAGATGATAAAGCAAATTTTGAACTAATGAAAAGCCGGATAAGGAATAAGCGCATCACCCTATCACCCCTTCACCTAACCTGTATTTCAATCGTTTTGCTATAAAATTCAATCGCAGTAGTTACATCCATATTATTTTGTTTGAATATGTTGTTTTGTTTTTTTACCACATATAAGAAATGTTTGCTGGGTGTGATTCCTGTGAGTTGGGTGGCAGGGATGGTGAGTTCAGTTAGGTCAAGCGGGCCTTTAAATTCGGCAGAGAACGCTTCGTTTTTTTCGTTAAAAAATAAGAGAATTAGGCTTTCATTTGTTTGTAATGGCATACTTTTTATAGCTAATGTGATACCTTGTAGACTCGCCGTTCCCTGCACGGAAAAGCCCTCCACCGCTGCCATTTGGAGTGTGTACTGCTGGTTTTTATTATTTAAATCTTCATAGTTGAATATGAAACCGTCTTTCGCGTAATCGGCAGTGCCATTATAGGTATAGCGTATCGTATTGGCTTGCAAATGGCGGGCTTCCATCCCGTTGCCTTGTACAAAAACGCCCCTGGGAAAGGTGATTGGACGTGCATTTTGCAGCGTATCTCCCTCGTTAAAAGCGGCGTGTGCTTTCAACTGGCGTTCACTTTCCAGGTACCGCACAAAATAGTCGGCAAAAACGTGTGGTACTTTGGTCGTCGTTTTTTCGGACTGACAAGCAAGGAAGGACAATAGCATTGACAACAGTACAAATAGTCTCATACAGGCAGTATTTTGAGTGTGCAAATATAATTTTTTTGACGGATGAGGGTTAGAGGTTATATAGGAATAGGCGTTTAAAATAAATAGGCGAGCCTACTTGTTTAAATGGTAAATAAAAATCACCGTCAATGTTATATAATCATTTAAAAATCGCCCTGCACACGCTACACAAAAACAAAATTTATACTATTATCAACATCGTTGGCTTGGGAGTGGGCATCGCCGCCGTGCTGCTCCTTTTTCGCATGGTGAGGCAATTTTGATTTCGTGTCTTGGATTAGCCGCCGCACAACGCACTAAGGAAATCGGTATTCGTAAAATATTGGGTACTTCGGTGCTAAATGTAGTCGGACTGCTGTCGAAAGACTTTTTGAAACTGGTGGTC
>CAZJXN010000025.1:0-7794 GCA_964549655.1 uncultured Saprospiraceae bacterium | reverse complement strand
TTCGGTGCTAAATGTAGTCGGACTGCTGTCGAAAGACTTTTTGAAACTGGTGGTCATTGCGCTGGTCGTCGCTGCACCGCTGGCGTGGTTTTTTATGAACAAATGGCTGGAAAATTTTGCGTATCGCACGAGTATTCCTTGGTGGGTATTTATAGCAGTGGGCGCAATGGCAGTGATTATTGCGCTGGCAACCGTGAGTTTTCAAGCCATTCGAGCAGCATTAGCAAATCCGGTGGAGAGTTTGAAAAGTGAATGAATAATGAAGGAGCGAAAGGCTTGTTCGGTCGCCCTATTTTAGGATGGAACAACATACGCCTCCTTTAAAAACTGCCGAATCAAATCCAGCGCCATCGTGCCGGAATATTGTATATTTTTTAAACGGTCTTTCCCACTTTGAATCTTTCTGGTTTTAATACTGTTTCAAAATTTAGTGCAAAGATGACTTAATTTTCGGGCAGAACTGATGAAAATTTGGAGAGAAAAATTTAATTGGGAGGTAATATTACGAGCTTTTTGCTTACCAAAGCATGATATTCAGCGGATTTAACAAATACCCAGTAGAACCCTGGAGAAAATTTTTCTAATTCAATTGGAGGAATAATTTTATCAGTTACTTGTCTTTGATAAAGGATTTGTCCCAAAGAATTTACTATTGTTACAGATAAGTTATTTACAAAATTATTTACATTAATATTTACAAAATTAGTTGCAGGGTTAGGCGTTAAATCAAGCTGAAGTTTTAAATTAGACTTTTTTGAAAAACAAGGGGAGTTGCTTATTAAACCTTGTCTGGCAGTATACAAACTCGCTAGCATACGTGCTTTCTGACCTTCTGTAAACAACGCCATGCAAGCGTCATCACTAAAATCCATAAATTGGGAAGTAAGACTCTGCGTATTACAAGCATAACTTTGTTGCGATGGGCAACCAAAATAGGGTCCTGTTTGAAAAGGCGTATCTGCTATTTTGTCATCTTCATCACAATCGTCTGTCATAAGTCCCCAAGGATGTAGTAAGTTAAAGTAATGTCCAATTTCGTGCGTCAGCGTTCTACCCAAATGATTCGGTTTTGAATTCTTAGCTGTTCCTATAGTGCCAAGATAGCGATAATCAATTACTATGCCATCTTCTTCAGGTAAAGCAGACATGGGTGTCGTTCCTATGCCAAGCAAGCCTTTAGGTAATTCACATACCCAAATATTTAAATAACGTTTGGTATCCCAAGCATCCTGCCCGCCTCGGCTGGTATAATAAATATCATTATAAATACCTATATTTTCGATAGACGTGCTGGTTTTCGTAATTCCATTAGTTGGATTACCTACGGGGTCAATATTGGCTAAACAAAACTCAATCCCAACATCTGCTGCCAAATGTTGAAATTCTTTCGGAATAAGTTTTGCTTGTTCTTTATTTCTTTTTCGATAGTCTTGATTTAAAACATCTAATTGGGATTGTATTTGCGCATCAGAAATATTGCCCACTTCTGTTCGCCAAACGATGTGAATGACGACTGGAATAGTGATCATATCTCGGGGCTGTACATTTGTTGCCATCCATTTTGCAAGAGTGGATTCTAAGGCTTCTCGATCTTGCTGGAGTGCCGGATAGGCAGCTAAGTCTTCCATCAATCGTGCTTCAAATCCACAAGGCTGCGCTTGACACCAAGTAACTAAAAATAAATAGTAGTATAAAAACAGAACTACTGCTTTCATATCTGCGGGTATTTGAAAGGAAGGAAAGCCCCGAAAACACTATCATTTTCGGGACTTTCAAATGTTGAAGGATATAACCTCAATTACTTACTTTACTACCGTAAATTTCTTCGCAATACGCTCTTGGTTCGTTATTAATTGTATTACATATAATCCATTATTTAGACCTTGCAAATCCACTGGATAAGTAGGTGTAAGTAGATAATCTTGTTTCATTAATTTGCCAGCAGCATCAAAAATAGCATACTGTATTTCTCCTTCTACCTTTTCTAAACCTTCTATTCTTAAGTCGTTTGAGGCTGGATTAGGGTACAGCGTTATAGAATTTTCATCAGGCAAACCCTCTCGGCAACCAGAGCTAACGACTCTAAAACTGAGAAACTGAAATACTCCTGCATTGCAAGGATGCTGCGCAATACCTACTTGTACGTTGTAAGTATAACCTGCCCACAAAGTCCAGTCAGGGTGATTATTTTTCCAAAGGCTCTGCAAATTGACTGTAGAAAATTTGCCGGGCTGCCATTCAGAGGTATTCCAATTGATACAAGAGCCATCTGTTGGTGATACTTGACAAATATCCACTTACCATTCTGCTTCTCCATAGGACGCCGAGCCATCTAATACAATAGAAGCACCTTGGCAGAAAACACCATTACCAATAGTGCCACTGTTGTCCCAAAGCGTGGCAGAAACACTCGGTGATCCTACTTCAATAGAGCTTGAAGTAGATTGGGAATATAAACCGTTGTGCCAATAACCTGTTAGTGCATAGCAAGGGTTCACAGTGCTATACACGGGAGTGCCGTCGGTAAGGTTAATTCTTAATATTCCTCTGTAAATGCCAACAGAAAGATTGTTGAATGTCCAATCACTTTGGTATTGTAATCCGCTGTTTCCCACCTCCGACCAAGTGGAGCCATTCAGTTTTTGTAAGATGTACTTTGCGCCTGGAATGGAGGCTCCTTGTAGCCAGCGTTTTGTAGTCCCACATGTAACTTGTTGTAATTTAAGAAAAAGATTTTGAGGTACATTAACATTTGAAGTAACAGTTACGCTATTACATCCGTTGTAACTAATGCTCACGCTCTGGGAATGAGCTGGCACTACTAAAACCAATAGCATAATAAACGAAAATGACAAAGTGAACAACTTCGCTTTCATAGGTTAAATTTTTAAAAGGTTAAAAATATGATGTTCAAAAAATCGTTATACAAATATAAAAAAAAAAAATATGAATAATGTCAAATATTTATTGATTTTTTTTATGTTAAATTTTTACACTTCTCTAATAATAAAGGCACAACAAGGCTTCAAATGCGATGGAAACAATTACTTAACATTTAATCAACAATTATTTAATATTCAAATATCAAGCGAAGGGAATTATACTCTTTTGCCGGTTTACAACTTCGGAACAACATTTGTAGATGCGATTGCTTTCAATCATAAGGATGGCTATATCTATGGTATATTCGATAACCGAGAAAAAATAATACTTTGGCGTTTGGCGGGTAATAGTAGCATAGAACTGTTAGACACCCTAAATCTTTCTTTTGACTACCTTTATCATGGCGCTGCCATCACGCCAGATGGCAAACGTCTTGTTTTGATAACGTATGCAGTAAATCCTAATCAAAGTATTGGAAACCAATTGGTGTTTATTGATCTTTTTTCGCCTGATTTTGCTTTATCAATTCTGCCTATAAAAAGAAATAGTTCGAACGTTCATCTATTTTGCGCGGACATTGCTTTTAGCCCTTATTCCAATACGCTGTATAGTTTTGATTCTAAGCAACGCAAATTAGTTAGCATTGATGTAAACAATGGGTTAGTGACGGATGTAGGAGCATCTATAGATATAGATGTAAATGGTATCAACCGAAGCATAGCAGCACTGCTCTTTGATACCTTCGATAACCTATACGGATTTTTATTTAAAAATGAAATTGGAGAACTTTACTTGTTTAACAAAACTAATGGAAGTGCCATTAAAACTTATCAGCAAGAAGAAGGTAAAAACAATTTTACTGACGCTTGCTCCTGCCCTTACACCATTGCGCTGCGTCAGGTGGTAGCACCCCAGCAAGTATATCCTTGTACAGAAGTCACCTATACCATTCATGTATCCAATCTTACTCAAATCACGCAAGGGGGTCTTACTTTTCGGGACAGCCTGCCGACGGGCTTTGCGGTGCGTCGGGTGCTGCGCAATCCCTTTGGTGGTACGATAAATGGCATAGGTACGAATAAGTTGCAAATTGAAAATATCACTCTGCCGCATGGTATAGACAGCATACAACTGCTGGTGTATATACCGGAAGATGCGGAGGGGAGCTACGCCGCACAAGCTTCTGTGGCAGGGGTTGACCTAACGCAAGGTAATGATTTCAGGGAGGTAGTTTATTCCGATTATCCGATTACAGTCGAGCCAGATGACCCTACCCCTTTGACGGTGCTACCTTTAAAGATTGCTGCTTTACGCGATACTTTTGAGCTTTGTCGAGATTCCAGTGTGACATTAAGCCACGTGGCAAATGCTTCTGGATTGCAATTTCGATGGGCAACCGGCAGTCGGGATTCCACCCTTACTGTAAAAAAGCCAGGCGATTATGCGGTGACAATTACATCCGGTTGTAAATCTGCTGAAACGGTTTTAAAAGTCATACCTTCGCCTATTTCCGTTGATTTAGGGAAAGATCAAGAGATTAAATATGGCAATTCGTTAGAAATGATTCCATTTATAAATACTATTTATCCTATTAATAATTATCAATGGCAGCTCTTTGGAAGTGGAACTTTATCATGTAATAATTGTGCGGTATCGACGCTTTTAGCCAATGAAAACATTCGGGTGCATATTGAAGTAAAGAATGAAGCAGGATGTCGCGCATCGGATGAATTAGAAGTAAAGGTAGTGAGTCATGTATTTGCGCCCAATGCTTTCAGTCCAAATAACGATGGAGTAAACGACCGCTTTTTTTTGCAAACAGAAGAAGATGTGCAAATCAACGTTTTACAAGTTTTTGACCGTTGGGGAAATTTATTGTTTGAGCGTAGGAATTTTTACACTAATCAAGAGTTGGAAGGTTGGGATAGCAAAATAAAAGGTAAGACTGCATCGCCAGGTGTTTATATCTGGCAAGCCGTATTAGAATATGAAGGTAGCGTTAGGACGACTATTCGGGGAGAAATTACCCTTATGCGTTAGTTCTCACTAATTGTATTGCTCTTTCAAAAACTGCCGAATCAAATCCAGCGCCATTGTACCGGAATATTGAATATTTTTCAAACGGTCTTTTCCACTTTGAATCTTTCTGGTTTTTGTATTTTCTTTATTGCCAATAGCCAGCCAGACTAATCCAACGGGTTTCTCAGGTGTGCCGCCACCCGGACCTGCGATGCCGGAGACCGCGACGGCAATGTCTACCTCCAACACTTTCAACGCGCCCTGTACCATTTCGATGACGGTTTGCTCGCTGACCGCGCCGTGTTGTTCGAGCGTTTCAGGATTTACACCTAATATTTTTATTTTAATATCATTAGAATAGGAAACGATACTCCCTTGAAAATAATCGGACGCGCCGGAAATGGACGTGAGGCGATGCGCCAGGTAGCCGCCCGTACAACTCTCTGCAGTGCCGAGCGTGAGACCGCGCGCGCGCAGCATTTCACCAATGGCTTTTTCCAAGGACATATCGCCGGTGCCAAAAACGATCTCTGGAATAAGATTTTGTAACTCTTTCGCTTTGACATCCAATAAGTTATGCAATGCAGTTTCATCCTTATCGCTACCAGTCAATCGTAAGCGCACTTGTCCCATGCCGGGCAGATACGCGAGTTTAATATTTGCCGGAAGGCTATCTTCAAACGCTTCAATACGTCTGGCAATATTCGATTCGCCTTCGCCGACCGTCAAAATCGTGCGGTGTGCGATGGGCACGCCCGGAAAATGCGCTTTCAAACGCGGCAACACCTCATTTTCCATCAAATATTCCATTTCGAAAGGTACGCCGGGCATGGACACCAACACTTTGCCGTCTTTTTCAAACCACATACCGGGCGCAGTCCCCATTTTATTCACCAAAATAGTTGCATTCGTAGGCATTAGACATTGTACGCGCAAGGCATCTTCGGGGATCTCTCTACCCAATTTCACAAAAAAACTTTTGATACGGTCATACGTAGATTGGTCTAAAATCATTTCCATGCCAAAGAAATCGGCAATGGCTTTTTTGGTGATATCATCTTTGGTGGGACCCAAACCGCCGGTCATCAGCACAATATCTGCCGAGGCAAAGCCTTCTGTAATCGAATTTATAATTTCGCTATTCAAGTCACTCACCGCCGTTTTCTTTACCACGCGCGCACCGATGAGATTGAGCTGTTGCGCCATCCACACAGAATTGGTGTCAGTAATTTGTCCGATTAGAATCTCGTCGCCGACGGTTACGATGTGTACGTTCATAAAAAAGTTTAAGGTTTGAGGTTTGACGTTTTTTGTTGCTCGTATAACATTGACAATTTTTTGTTTGAGATTTCTGATTTGCTTCAAAGGAATTCCTTCGGAAAAAGTTTAAAGTTTAAATTAAATTTTCATTTTTTACAGCCGTGGTCTCTTCCTTTTTTTTCTCTTTCTTCTTGCCGCGCACTACTTTCCGAATCTGGCTTGGGAGTAAACTAATGCCACCTTTTGACAATTTTTCAATGGCGACGGCTAAAAAAATATACACTTCAGTAATACCCGGCACCGGCAGCAAAACCATCGTAAAAAAAGGTAAAATTTTTGGAAGGTCTTTCAACTGACTCATCGCTTTTTTGATTTCCTGCTCGTTGGGTAGTTGACTGTTTTTACTGATTTTCAATTTGGCGGCCAAGAGCTTGCCAAACGTACTTGCCATATCGCGCGTTTCTACAGCTTCCATGCGCGCAGCGTAGCCGAGTTCTATAAAACTTTGAAGCATGGCTTGTCCCAACAGTTGGATGCCCTTTTTCTTTCCTTTTACAATGTGCAGTCGTTCGCCATACAAATAAAGAAAAATACCTAAATCCGCTTTACTGGTCAGCAAATCATCTTGCGATAAATTTAATTTTTGTAATAAAGGGAGTAGAAATCCTTCTTCCAGCGCGTTCATCTCGGCATCTACATAAATCGTGAGTAACGAAATGTCAAGCAAAAAACGCCGTCCGACCCAATCCAGCGGTGGAATATCCAAATCATCTAACGCAATGCCTTGTTCAAAAATCGTGCGCAACTCCCCTCGCTCTTCTTCTACCAATAATTTGGCAGACTTTTCCAGTCTTCGTTGCAGTGCTTTTTCTTGCTTGGTCAGTTCATAATCGGCATGCGCCGTAGCAGCGATGAGTTGTAATGTCAGTTTTTTTAACCCTCTTTTCAAATTTAAAATCACGAAAAAGAAGTCATTTTCTTCAAAATGAGGTTGGGTAGCCGCCCGACAATAGTCTAAGAAAAAATACAAATCCCAAAATAGCAGACTGCTAATGCCGGTGTTGCGAAAGTCAAAATAGCTTTTTTTAAACCGAGTGCGTTGGAATAAAATTTGCTCTAATAACTCTGTCTCTTCCTCTGGCGCATAATGGTGCAGCCGCTCATAGTACGCTTGCATAAGGGAGCCGTTGTGTTCTATTTCAGTTGCGTAATTTTCACGCGTCGGCATTTGCTGGTCGAGCAAGCGAGCGTGCATGACCACATCTAAGAGAATGATTTTGGCGCGTTCATTTTCGGAGAGTTTGTCAAAAAAGTCGTCCTTACTTTCAAACGGATAATGTACCGGAAACCCATACACCAAGCCACTCTGCTGCAGTGCCGTATAAAATGGACTGGACGACGGCATGCGCTGTGCCTCGTACTCCGCCAACTCCGGTGCCAAGTCACTTACCTTTCGGAAATGTAAAGGATGCGCTTTGCGGTATTGGATATAAGAGTCAAACCATTGGGGCGTAGTGAAATCTATCATAATTGTGTTTGAGTGTTAGGGTGTTATGTGTTTTCTCTCTTTTACTAAAAAAGATTATTCGGAAAAAAGTTATATACTAAGCGCCCGATAAAAAAAGGGCATCG